>CALEPU010000064.1 GCA_937913075.1 uncultured Clostridia bacterium | reverse complement strand
GCCAAGGCGGTCGAGTACTACAAGAAGGCTGTTTCCGATCCCAAGCTCGGCGCAGAGGCCCAGAAGCAGATCAACGCCCTCAAGTAACATGACCGGCCTGGAGTTACTCGCTCCGGCAAGGAATGCGGACTTTGCCTGAGGAATATTATTTCACCCTATACCCCTCGGCCCAGACTGCGATAATATCCGCGGGCTGCATACGGTACATTAGGCGCTCGAAGCGCTCCCCGAGCGGGCGCCCCTCGTCGGCGGCGGAGATGCGGCTGTCGTCGACCACTATGCAGTGCAGAGGATCGCCCGGGGCAAAGCCCGCGCCCGCGCCCAAGCATTTTGCGCCGGCGGTGGTGGCAAGGTAGTAAGCCTCGGCGATGGAAAGTATGGGCTCCGACTGCGCGGTGGCTATCCAGTTGAGCTTTGACATACGCACGGCGGCCTTTATAACGCCGGGCATGAATAGATCGGCTCCGCCGGCGATATCCGAGCCCATGCAGACGTTTACTCCCTCGTAAACGAAGCGGCGAACGGGCATAATGCCGCTCGAAAGATCCATATTGGAGCAGGGGCAATGCACCGCCCAAACTCCGTTTTCTTTAAGCGCGTTACGCTCGCGCAGGTCGGAATAGACGCAGTGCGCCATGAGTGAGCCTCTGCGCAGCAGCCCGTGCCGCTCGTAGGCATGCCAATAGCCGTAGGTCTCGGGGCAGAGCTCTCTTACGAGCGCTATCTCCTTTATGTTTTCCGAAAGGTGGCTCTGCACGGGCAGTCCGCAGCGGTACGCAATATGACCGAGCCCCGACAAAAGCTCATCGGAGCATACGGGAACGAAGCGCGGCGTTATTATGGGACGCAGGGTCTTGTTGGGAAGCGCGCGCTCGAGCCACTCCTCGGTAGCTCTGAGGCTCGCCGCGGTATCCTCCCTTATGGAATCGGGGCAGCTCCTGTCCATATTGACCTTGCCTATATAGCCCGCAACGTGCAGCCTTGAGAGCGCTTCCGTCAGGGCATAGGTCGCCTCGTTATGCACCGAGGAGAATACGCTGACCCTCGTGGTGCCGCCGCCAATAAGGTCCTGCGCGAACGCCTCGAAAACGCGTTTCGCATACTCGGTATCCTTGAATTTGGCTTCCGTCGGATATGTGTAGGTATCGAGCCATTCCATGAGCTGCATATCGAGCCCGAGGCCCAGCAGCGGGTACTGCGGAGCGTGCAGGTGCATATCGCAAAAGCTTTGCATTATTATTGCAGAGCCGCAGTCCGTCACGTGTGCGCCGTCGAACCTGTCGGGCAGGCTTTTAAAAACGCCGGTTATGTTCCCATCCTCGGCAACGAGATACCCGTTTTCAACAAGCTCCAGTCTGCCGAAGCCGGGGGCTGATATGATATTTCCCTTTAATATCAGTATTTTTTCGGTTTCCATAGCCCTGCCTCCTGCCTTTTGCATCAAATCTTAACATACAATTCATCACTTTATATATTATCATATACGGAATGATTATGCAAGTCCCGCAGCGTCCAAAATAATTTGACACAGATTTTACATTTGAGGGTTTGAAGAATAAAGCGATTTATGTTACTATATTGGGGTAAGCTATTAAAATGGGCAGTAATGCACCGTAAGCTGCTGCAGAGGAGGTTGGATTTGAAGAAGCTTCGCACACCATTGATATATCTTGCGATAATCGTTGTTATAGTTTTGCTCGTAATGGGCGGTCAGGGGCTCAACCGCAAACAGCCGGAGCGCATCGAGTTCGGCGCGCTAACCACCCTTATAAGGTCGGGCATGCTGGATGAAAACGGGCAGCCCCGCACCGATGAGGCGGGCAAGCCCGCGCAAAACAGCAAGATATATGCCGTCCGCATCGAGGAAGAGACGCTTTACGGCATATACACCCTCGACTATTATAACTCCATAGAGGGCAACACCGCCCTTGCCGATAAGGAATTTGAGGATAAGATAAAGAACTTCAACTCCGGCAGGAGCTACGATTTTTACACCACCGTCAGCGATTTTGAGTATTTCCGCGACGAGATGAGGAGCCTTGTCTGCTCGGTCTACGGCATGGACGAAAAGACCGTCACTTCGGAGGATTACGGCTTTATCTACTCGCAGGCGCCCACTCCGCAGGTATCCTGGTTCTGGATGATATTCCCCTACCTTTTGCTTGCGGGCAGCGTGCTGCTTGTCTTCATGCTTATAATGCGCTCCCAAAACAGGGAGAACAGGCAGGCGATGTCCTTCGGCAAGAGCCGCCACCGCGTCAGCGACGGCAAGGACAAAAAGACCTTTGACGACGTACAGGGCTGTGACGAGGAGAAGGAGGAGCTGCAAGAGATAGTCGATTTCCTCAAAAACCCCGACAGCTATACGAAAATGGGCGCAAGGATACCCAAGGGCATGCTGCTCGTAGGGCCTCCCGGCACGGGCAAAACGCTGCTTGCAAAGGCCGTTGCGGGCGAAGCGGGGGTACCCTTCCTCTCGATAAGCGGTTCCGATTTTGTAGAGATGTTCGTCGGCGTCGGCGCGAGCCGAGTACGCGATCTCTTCCAGACGGCAAAGCGAAACGCGCCTTCGCTCGTGTTTATAGACGAGATCGACGCCGTAGGCCGCAAGAGGGGCGCCGGCCTCGGCGGCGGTCATGATGAAAAGGAGCAGACCCTCAATCAGCTTCTTGTCGAGATGGACGGCTTTGAGGGCAACCAAGGGGTCATCGTGATAGCCGCGACCAACAGACCCGACGTTTTGGATCCCGCGCTGCTGCGTCCCGGCAGGTTCGACAGGCAGATCACCGTCGATTACCCCGACGTTAAGGGCAGGGAGGCTATACTGCGCCTTTATGCCAAGACTAAACCCATGTCTTCCGAGGTCGATCTTAATAAGATAGCAAAGCTGACCCCCGGCATGACGGGCGCAGACCTTGAAAACGTGATGAACGAGGCGGCGATACTCGCAACTCGCCGCAAGCTGCCCGAGATTACCACCGACCTTATCGCCGAGGCGATGAAGCGCGTATCCTGGGGCCCCGAGAAGAAGAGCCGCATAGTTACCGAAGAGGATAAGTTCAACACCGCCACTCACGAGGTAGGTCACGCGATAGTATCCCGTATGCTGCCGCACTGCGATCCCATTGACGAGCTTTCGATAATCCAGCGCGGGCGCGCGCTCGGCTACACGAGCTACATACCGCAGGACGACCGCAAGAGCTTAACAAGGGGCAAGATGCTCGACGAAATAGCCTGCTTCATGGGCGGGCGCATGGCGGAGGCTGTGAGGCTTTCGGATATCAGCACCGGTGCGCAGAACGATTTGAAGCGCGCGACCGAGCTTGCAAAGCGCATGGTGACCGAGTTCGGCATGAGCGAGAACATCGGTCCCGTGTACCTCGCCGGCGACGAGGAGGTCTTCATCGGCAAGGAGTGGGGGCATCAGCCCAACTACTCCGAGGCGGTCTCCGCGGATATTGACCGCGAGGTGCGCCGCATAATGGAGGAGGCCTGCGACAGAGCGAGGAAGATCATAGAAGAAAACGACGCGGCTATGACGCGTATTATAGCCGCGCTTGTGGAGCATGAGCACGTCTCCGGCACGGAATTCGACAGGCTCTTGGCCGGTGAGACCGATTGGCAGGATAAGCCCGAGAATGAGAGCGCGGAGGACGGCAGCGCTGCCGCCAACGAAGCACACCCAAACGAGGCTGCCGCAGACAGAGCTCCCGAGAGCGGTGCCGCGGACGTTCCGGCGAACGAAGCCTCGGGTGAAGAAGCCGAGATCGGAAACAAAGAAAACTGATCGAAAGCATTTGCGGGGCGGCGGTTTTGCCGCCCCTTGCAGTAAACGGATGAACAAAAGCAATACGGGAAACACGATGAAATACGATCTGCACACCCACACCTATTATTCCGACGGCACCGCTTCGCCGGAGGAGCTTATTCACGGCGCTGTCTCGGCAGGGCTTTCGCTGGTCGCGCTGACGGATCACGATACCACGGAGGGCGTGGCTCGGGCAAGAGCCGCCGCCGCAGAGAGCCGTCTGCCTTTTTTGTGCGGCGCGGAGATAGAGGCGGAGTACTGCGCAAAGCTCCACATACTGGCGCTCGGCGTTGATATTGCTTCGCCCGGGCTTGTAAATATGCTGGAAATACAGGAGCAGCGGCGCTGCGAAAGGAACGGGCGCATGCTTAAAAGGCTTGCCGAGGCAGGGTATGACGCGAGGGAGTTTTACCGTCCGAGCATAGGCTGCACAACGCGCACGCACATAGCAAACGCTCTTATCGAGGCAGGCTTCGCCGTGAGCATTGCCGACGCGTTTACAAGGCTCATAGGCAGGTATTCGCCGTATTTTATCGCCTGTGAGCATCCTACAATGCGTCAGGTGGTTGAATGCATAATGGAGGCGGGCGGCAAGGCGGTGCTTGCCCATCCGCACAAGATGCGCTGCGATCACGCCGAGCTTGTAAAAAGCCTTGCCGACTGCGGGCTGTGGGGCGTAGAGGTATACTACCCCGGCACCACGGAGGAGAACATCGCCCTGTTTTCTTCGCTTGCAAGGGCGCACGGGCTCAATATAACCTGCGGCAGCGACTTCCACGGCGATAACCGGCCGGAGGCTTTGCTCGGCTGCGCATGGCGTAATACGCCCGAGCTCGAAAAGAGCTATGAGATAATAAAGGAGCTTGCGGTATGACTTACCCCGAGTTCGAGGCCGCTGTCGGCAGGATATCGCTTTCGCTTCCCGACGAGCTTTTTGAAAAGCTCAACGGAGGGATAATAGTCAGCCCCGAAACAAAGCTTCATAAAAAGAGCGTGCCGGAAAATCCGCTCTACATAGCCGGCGAATACACAAGGTCGCCTTCGATGCGGCTGATAACGGTTTACTACGGCTCCTTCATGCGGCTGTACGGACATCTCGATAACGCGGCGATAGAGGAGCGCATAGACGAGGTGCTGCGGCACGAGCTGCGCCACCATTGGGAGTCGCTCTCCGGCGAGTGCGGGCTCGAGATCGAGGACGCGGACAGTATAGACGATTATTTGAGCGAGATGAGATGAAGGCGGAATTATAAATTACGCATCAATATGGTTCCACTTACGCACATAATCTCCGCCGATGAGGCGGGCTGCACCGTGCAGCACATATTGGAAAAAGAGTTTTTGATGTCCCGATCGCATATTTCAAGGCTTAAAAGGCGCGAGCGGGGCATATTGAAAAACGGTGAAAAATGCTACTCCACGGCAAGATGCGCCGAGGGTGATATTATCGCCGCGGAGATAAGCGACCCTGCCGATACGCCGAGGCTTGCGCCTTACGATATGCCGCTCGATATAGTATATGAGGACGATTGGCTTGCCGTGATAAACAAGCCGGCAGGGCTCACCGTGCATCCGGAAAGGAGCGGCATTGGCGGCTCGGTGGAAAACGCGCTGTCAAGCTGTTTTGCCGAGGGCGAATACTGCCATACCGTCAGCCGTCTTGACAGGGGCACGAGCGGGCTCATGACCGTGGCAAAATCCGGCTACGTTCACGAGCGTATGCGCGGCATACTCCACACGAGCGATTTTTTAAAGCGATACATAGGCATTTCCCGCTGCACGCCCTCGCCCTCGCAGGGGCTTATAAAGCTTCCCCTGCGCCACAGGGAGGGCTCGCATTATTATATGGAGCCCGCAGGGGAGCTTTGCGTTTTGCCCCTCGGCGCAATGAACGAGCCGCCTGTATCGGGCGACTGCTTGACCGAATACCGTCTGCTTGACCGCAAAAACGGGTTTTCGATAATAGAGCTTTTGCCGCGCACGGGCAAGATGCATCAGCTCAGGGTACACATGGCACAATTAGGCTGCCCGCTCGTTGGCGATTGGCTCTACGGCGAGGAGTCTAAGCTCATAGACCGACCCGCGCTGCACTCCGAAGGGCTGCGCTTCCGTCACCCTATGACGGGCGAATTTATCGAGCTTGCGGCGAAGCTTCCCGAGGATATGGCGGCTTTGATATGAGAGCAGCGGCAAGCTTTGCCGTCCCGCCGGAGAGCAGTTAGAGGCTCCGGCTTAGAAATATATTTGTCTGAATCGGGAACCGCAAGCTTACCGCCTGCGTTTAATAAGAGGAAATACCCGCAAGGCATGATTTGCATCGTCACGTTCCCCGCAAATTATGAACGAATTTTAAATCTTTGCGAAAGCGGTGGATATCTCCCTCGGTTCGTGCTAATATGTTAGTAGAGTTTCAACTCGCACAGCCGCGGGAAGGAGCGGCAAAACGCAGCTCCCCGCCGCAAATACATATTTCGGAGGATCATTATGAAGAAGTTTATCGCGCTGCTTATGGCAGCATTGCTGACGCTCGGCGCCTGCACCGCCGCGTTTGCCATGGAGGAGGGCGAGAGCAGAGCAGCGCTCGGCGCAAACCTTACTGCGGAGCAGAAGGCGGCGGCTTACGCATACTTCGGCATAACGCCGGAGCAGACAGTGGAGCTTATAGTCACCAATCATGACGAGCGCATGTATTTTGAGGGCAAGCTGCCCGACAACCGTTTGGGCAGAGTCGCTCTCTCCTGCATCTATATCGTTGCGACGGCAAAGGGCTCGGGGCTCAATATCAGCACCCACAACATCAACTACTGCACCGCCGAGATGTACAAAAACGCCTTGACGAGCGCAGGCATCACCGACGCGAACATAGTCGTTTGGGCTCCCTATGAGATGAGCGGCACCGCAGCCCTCACCGGCATCTATAAGGCCTACGAGGATATGACCGGTCGCCTTTTGGATGATTACGCCAAGGATCTCGGCATCGAGGAGCTTATCGCCACCGGCGAGCTTGCGGAGTATATCGGCTCCGACGAGGCGCTTTCCATAATCAACGACGTCAAAAAGATACTGGACGAGACTCAGAAGATGGACGACGAAGCCGTTATGCAGCGCATCAACGATATCGCCGCCGACTACGACGTCACTCTTACCGACGAGCAGCAGAAGCAGATCTTCACGCTTGCAAGGATGTTCGAGGGGCTCTCCGCCGAGGAGATACAGCAGCGCCTTATAAACATGACGAAGGCCGCGCAGAAGTGGCAATCCTTCGGCGAGATACTGACCAACGCCTTCGAGTCGGTTGCGGATTTCTTCCGTCAGGTAGGAGAGTTCTTCAAAGAGGTCTGGGATAAGTGGTTCGCCGCTCCCGCAAATGAGTAAAAGCCAATACTTCGGCTCGAAAACCTATATAGCCGAGTATGACAACACCCGCCGCTCCATGGCGAAAACCGTATGGAGCGGCGGATCTCTTTTGGGTTTTGTCCGCAATAAGCCTTTTGGGTATTGACAGTGAACTCCGTTTGGGTATATAATAATAACGCAAGGGGATACTGTTTGTGTATCTGTTGCAAAGCAGATTGCTATGGCTTGGGCTTAGGCTCTGGGGCCACCGCAGACGGGGAGCATATTCCCCGTCATTTTATTTCCGGCATGGTATTTTTATATGAGTGAATTAAGCATCTTTATTGATGAATCCGGCGATTTCGGCGAGTCGGCAGGCGCATCGCCGTATTATATCGTAACCTTTGTCTTTCACGATCAGGCGGTCGATATAAGCCTTAATATAGATAGGCTTGAAAAGCAATTAAGCGACTGTGGCTTTGCGGATGAGTACATTCACACGCATCCCATCATTAGAAAGGAAGAGCCTTATCAAAACCTTTCCGTTGATGAGCGCCGAAGGATACTCAACAAAATGCTTCGTTTCACAATGGCGTGTGATATTTCGTTCTTTAACATAGTTGTCAACAAAAACGAGGCGGACGATAAATTTAGGCTTTCAGCGCGGATCGCAAAGGAGCTGTCCCGATTTACAAGGGATAACCTGCCTTTTTTCCAAAGCTTTGACAGCATAATCGTTTACTATGACTATGGGCAGCAGGGGCTTGGAGTGATTATCAACACCATATTGAATACGCAATTTACCAACATCGAGTTCAGGCATGCCTCTCCCAAACGCTATAAGCTCCTTCAGGTCGCGGATTTCATTTGTTCAATGGAGCTGCTGAGTTTAAAGCGCAAAGACAATAATCTGACAAAATCGGAAGCGAGCTTCTTCTATAAGCCCAATGAGCTCTATAAAAACTATATTAAATCAGTAGAGAAGAAAAACTTTAAACACAAATAAACGAACACCCGCCGCTCCATGGCGAAAACCGTATGGGGCGGCGGGTGTTTTTTTATACTGCAAAGGGCGATATATCGGGCTCTGCCCGATGCTGAGCAGCGGGCAAAGCCTCCGCTCAGTACACGTCCTCCATTATCTCCTCGGGAGGCACGTCGAGCTTCTCGGGGTTCATTATGAGGCGACGGAACATCTTGATGGAGGAGGCGTAGTAGAAGCCGTCAACGATCCTCTCGTCGCTGACGACGGTGTAATCGAGATACTTATGACGCACGGGCGTGCCGGAGGGCTCGACCTCGGTCACAGTGCGGCGGGAGCCGAAGGCAACGAATATAGGCACGTTGCCGAAGTCGTAAAGATGATGGAACACGGGCTGTATGCCCAAAGACCCCAAGGCGGTTATGAATATCGAGCCGTGGAAGGGCGAAAGCTTCATTATATCGCGGGGCAGCCAGCCGAAGTAATCAAAGCATTTCAGTACCCAAACGAGGAATTTTTTAAGTATTCCGGGCACGGCGTTGATAAGCCCCGCGAGATTGTCGAAGCCGCTGTCAAGGGGGGTATCCTTGGCGAGCTTGACCTGCTCCTGATACTTGCGGTAAACGTCATATGCGGTGTCGCCCGGCTCGAAGTAGACCTTTATTATGGTCTCCGGCGCCTCGGCCGTGAGCTCCTTCTTGACGGCCATGGCAAGCTCGATCTCTCCGTCCCTTGTATATATCTTCTGTCCGCTGATAAAGCGGTTCATGGCGGGCTTCTGCGAGACCACGCGCACGTAAGCCGAGGCGATAACGTGCATTATGCCGAAATTATCCAAGCCCTCCTCGCGCTTTTTGCGGATATACTCCTCAACGCCGGCGCACTCGAAGCTGTCCTTATAATAGGTGGCTGCGCCGTTGCGGTCGGGCATTATGTATATGGCGACTCCGTTCATCGGGTCGAGACTGCGGATAAGACGCCCGTCGCACCTGTCGCCGCGCTGCGGACGGTAATGCTCGGAGGTTATCTTTTCAAGACCGACGGAAGCAATGAACATCGCCGCGATGAAGCATATAACGCCTATCTCCGAAAGGCTCTCCGCAAAGCCCGCCCCGTTGCGCAGCATGGGCAAAAGACGAAGGAGGACGTGATACGCAAGCAGCGGCAAAAACGCTGCTGCCGCAAGCCATTTCGTATCGAGCCTCATGCCGTTTGAGGTGAGCTCCCAAACGATAAGCGCCATCACGCAGTAAGCGATATAGAAGCCCAATACCCATCCCGAGAAAAGCCCCAAGCCGTGCTCTTTATAGATGGCGATCGCACGAAGAATGAGGAACGCCGTGCCCAAGAGCGCCGCAAAGCCCGTCTTAAAAAGCCTGTCGCGCCCGTGTATAAGCGCCTCGGCAATGAAGCATACCGCCGCAGCCGCGGGCAGCACGCACAAAAGCCACACGCGCCATCCGTTAAGGCTGACGCCTATCGAGCCGCCTCGGGCGTAGTAAGCGATCGAAAGCGCGGCTCCGAGAGCCATTAAAACGACCGCGGCCCAAGCGAGAATATTCCCGCGCGAAAGCCCGAACGATGTGCGCCTGTTTTCATGAGAGGTCTTGTTTTCCGACATTGAAAAGCCTCCTTACCGATAGGAGTTTGCGTTATCAGCTTCATTATACCACCGCCCGCGATAATTTCAACAGCAAATGTTTTCGTTCCGCGATGAACACGATTCAATAAATCGGCGCCTTTGACATGCGCGCGGCGATATGATATTATAGTGTAAACTGGGAGGGTATGCCTATGTTGGGTATTACAGGCGGCATAGCAAGCGGCAAGAGCACCGTTTCCGCAAGGCTTCGTGAGCTGGGAGCTTTCGTTGCCGACGCCGATATTAAAGCAAGGCTCGTCATGCAGAGCGAGGACGTGCTGCAAAAGGTCAGGCTTGCTTTCGGAAACGAGGTCTTTTTTGAGGACGGCGCGCTTAACAGAAGGGCGCTTGCGGCAAAAGCGTTTGCTTCGCCCGAGGGCACGGCAAGGCTCAATTCCATAACCCATCCGGCGATACTCGCCATGCTCGAAGAGGACTGCAAAAACGCCGAGGACAGCGGGCTTTATCCCCTTGCCGTCATCGACGCGGCGCTTTTAATAGAGTCCGGCGCACATAAGCTTTGCAAATCCGTGTGGCTCGTCACCTGCGGCGAGGAGGAGCGTATCGAGCGCATAATGCTTAGGGACGACCTCTCGCGGGAGGAGGCGCTTTCGCGCATAAAAAGGCAGATGCCGGATGAAGAAAAGGCGGCTTTTGCCACAAGGATAATACGAAACGACGGCTCCTTGGAGGAGCTTATAAAAAAGGTCGACGCCGCGTTCGCCGAGGAGATAATGGTTTGCGGCAGCGGAATTGTTAATGCGTAATTATTAAGGGCGGGGCGAGAGCAAACAGCCTTCCCCCTTGGGGCGCGGAGCGTTAAAACGGGGCAGCGAAGCCGCCGACCTGACAACGGAACCGCCGACCTGACAACGGGGGTTCGGAGCCGGTTGCCGAAGGCAATTTCGACCATCCGGTGAATGGTCGAA
>CALEPU010000063.1 GCA_937913075.1 uncultured Clostridia bacterium | reverse complement strand
GTTAGGCATGAGAATCTTCTCTACTCGCCTGATGAGCGGCTGCATGACAAAAAGGGCTCTTAGGCTTTTTGGCGACGAGCAGTATCGTACAATGCGAAAGGAGCTTTTTGCTGCGTTTATATCGGCTCTTGGCAGTACTCCCGATTACCGGTTCGCCAGAATAAAGCGCGAGAGGGCCGATTGGCAGGAGGCTGTCGAGCTTCTGCTGCTGTTCGCTCACGATATGCTGAATACAGCCTGCGGCGGCGAGCCGGAATACTGCCCCGACTTTAAGGATCAGATAAAAAAACTCTGTTTGCACTTTACAATCGGAGACATTGGTTGTATTATTGATGAGTTGACCGATTGTGCAAGGCGCACCGCCACGAACGCAAGCGGCGGAGCTGCCTTTGACAGGCTGTTTTCAAACGCAGCCGGTATTGCCCGTAGGGCTTGATTTGAATATCATTCAGGAGATAAATATATGAGCAAGGTTGTTGGTGTAAGATTTAAAAACAGCGGAAAGGTCTATTACTTCGATCCCTTGGAGTTTAATATAGCAGTCGGAGACGGCGTTATTGTCGAAACCTCGAGGGGCGTCGTTTTCGGCGACGTTGCGGAGGCTCCCCGCACCATACCGGACGAGCAATTTACAATGCAGTTAAAACCCGTCATAAGAGTCGCAACTCCGGAGGATCACGAGCAGAGGAGCCTTTACGCCCGGAAGGAAAAGGAAGCCCTCGGCATTTGCCAGACAAAAATCGAGGAGCACGGGCTTGAAATGAAGCTCGTTGACGTCGAGTATGCCTTCAACGGCTCCAAGATCACCTTCTACTTCACTGCCGACGGCAGGGTCGATTTCAGGGAGCTCGTTAAGGATCTCGCCGGCGTTTTCAAATCCCGAATAGAGCTTCGTCAGATCGGCGTGCGCGATGAAGCCAAGATGCTCGGCGGGCTCGGAATCTGCGGCAGACCGATATGCTGTTCGTCGTTCCTTTCTGATTTCATTCCCGTTTCAGTCAAAATGGCCAAGGAGCAAAACCTCTCCCTCAACCAGACCAAAATATCGGGCATATGCGGCAGGCTTATGTGCTGCCTTAAATTTGAGCAATCCTGTTACGAAAGTATGCACAAGATAATGCCGAAGGTCGGCAAGGAAGTCATGACCCCCGACGGGCTCGGCACGGTGCTTGACAACAACGTGATCTCGGAGACGACAAATGTCAAGGTCCAGCTTTCGGACGGCACTTTTGAGGTCAGAAGCTATCCCTTCCGTGAGCTTAAAAACAAGGCGGGCAGTCCCTTTGGCTGTGACGAGGGCTGCGAGAGCTGTGAAGGCTGCGGCGGCTGCGGGGCGGCAGAAGGCATAGACTATGACAGCGCCGCGCTCGCTGCGGAAAGCGAACCGCAGGACAGCCAAGCCGAGGAAACAAAGACAGAAGAATAAGCGTACCCCAACACCCAAAGTAAGCTGCAATACAGCAAAACGATCGGAGCGCCGCCGGACGCTCCGATTTTGCCATTACGGGATGATCGTATTATCCGAAGCAAGCCAGGCTTGCGACTGCTCTGACAGTGATGCACTCCAAATTCCCCTCCGGACCGATCCCCTCGGGCGTAGTAGCCTTTACGCTGACCGCATCCAAATCAACGGTGCCGATGCTTTCGGCAATATTAGCGCGCATCTTATCAATATAAGGCGCGAGCTTGGGCTTCTGCGCGATTATTGTTGCGTCGATATTGCAGACGGTCCATCCTTTCTCGCGGAGCAGCAGGGAGGTTTTCTTCAAAAGCTCCAAACTGCAAATGCCCTTGTACTTATCATCGCTGTCGGGAAAATGTCTTCCGATGTCGCCCAAGGCAGCCGCGCCAAGCAGCGCGTCGATAACGGCGTGAGTCAGAGCGTCAGCGTCGGAATGACCGTAGAGCCCCAGTTCAAAAGGTATCTCCACGCCGCCGAGAATGAGCTTTCGCCCTTCAACGAGCCTGTGCGTATCCTCTCCGTACCCGAAACGGGGCAAAGACGGGGTGTTGATACAGCTTGCAAACAGCTTTAAATCGCTGTATTCGGTAAGCTTTTGGTTCATGATATCACCCTTTGAATACTCGATACTTCCATACGCCATCTGCCATACTGAGGCGTCGTCGGTAACGTCATCGTTAAAATCCTCATAAGCTTTAACGAGCCTTTTGCGGTCAAAGCTCTGCGGGGTCTGCATGGCATAGAGCTCGGATCTGTCAACAGTCTCCCCCGCCACATCGCGAAGCGTATCCCGAACCTTTATTGCGGCTGCGCCGGAGCCAAGCTCCTTTGCCTTTGCAATGCTGTTTATTATCACCTCAGAGGTGACCAAGCACCTTGCGCAGTCGTGAATCGCAACGACGTCGGCTTGTGTTTGGGCGAGCGCATTGGTGACGGAGTCCTGTCTGCGGCTGCCGCCATAGACTATCCTGTACGGTATCGAAAGCAGGCTGCATGCAGCCCTTGCCGAAGCTTCCGTAGCAGGAGAAACCGCCAAAACCATCTCGTCAACGTAGGGCGCAAATCCAATAACGCAGAGCTTTATAGGGTCGAGCCCGCCTGTGAATTCCAATAAAAGCTTATTGACCGGAAGCCCATGCTCGTCCCTGCCCATCCTCGTGGAGCTGCCTGCGGCAAGCAGTATCGCGCAAACGGTTTTTCCCATGCTTTCTCCTTAAAATCAAAACTGTTCGCCGGAGATCACGCGGTACATATCGTCCGCATTCTGCTTCGTTGCGTATTCCCTGACGTCGGTTATCTCCGCATTAAAGACCTTTTCGCCGAACCTTATGGCGATAACGTCGCCCTGCTTGACCTCTGTCGAAGGCTTTGCGACCTTATCGTTTATAGTAACTCTGCCTGCCGAGCAGGCTTCGTTTGCGACTGTGCGCCTTTTGATTATCCTCGATACCTTTAAATACTTGTCAAGTCTCATATTATCACCCCCTTGTAACTTCATCAGCGCCGGGCAGCCTAATGAGCGTCTCGTTCTTGACGAGTGCGGGATCGTTGAGCCATTCCTCAACGAGCGCATCCCATTGAAGACTGCCTACGTTTGCCGCACATACGGCGGCAATGCTTTCATAAACGCTTTCCATCGGAACGGCGCCCGCAGTTTCGTCTCCGACATAATAGATTATGTGGTAGCTTCCGTTATCGTAAAACACGCCGGAATAGCTGCCCGGGGTAAGCTTTTTAAACTCCGCCTTAAACGTCTCGCTCCAATCCCTCGTCGAGGTATATTCGAGGCTTATGAGCTGACCCTTCTGTCTGAATGCGGCGCAGCCCTCGCTTTCGCCGTCGCCCGCGACCTCCTTATCCTCGGTAAAATCAAGCATCACCTCGACAAAGGGACGCCCCGTTCCGAGGGCGGCGTAAGCCTGAGATATCTTTTCCGATGCGGCGGAGGTATAGGAAGCAAATTCCTCGTCTGTCGCCTCTTTAAGCTGCTTATATTCAAGCGCAAGAGAAGCAAGCTCCCATGCGTTTGCGTCATTGCCCTTGACTGCGTCCTCAAGCGCGAGCTCGCCGTAAAGTTTTTTTATCTCCTCCATGCGCTCGAGCTTGTTTCCGTATTCCTCGGAAAGCTCTCCCTGCGGAGTAACAAGAATGTGCATAATGCGGGAATAGCCGCCGGGAACGTAGAGTATCGGATAAGCATCGTCCTTTACACCGGAGTAAAGCTCGAAATAATCCTCATCGGTCTTGTATTTACCGGGATTATCCTGATATGAAGCCTTGTTCACGGCAAGCTGTGCGTCATACCAGTCGGCGACGTCATCCTCTGTCGGGGTAAACTCGCGGCAGACAAACTCCTTATAATGCTCTATAATATAAGACCTGCGCGCCTCCTTGGCGTACTCTTCGCGGTATTCCTCCCAAGACATGCTGACGCCCGTATAATACTCCGACATCTTGGAAATATAGTTGTCGAAATATACCTCGACGGATATCGTCGGATCGTCGATATTATCCTCCTCGGCATAGGTCATATAGGTCTCGTAAAGCTCTGAAAGCTCCGCTTCGACAGTTTGGGCAAGCTCCTCCTCCTGCTCGGGGGAAAGCTCAAAGCCGTTCTCCTCCGCCTGATAAAGCACTACTATATCGGAGGCCAGAGAATCGACAAGCCAATCCTGAAAGCTCTCCAAAGAGCTTTCGCTTTCAAGCGGGTCGAAGCCGGAGGCCTGCATATAAGGCAGATAGCTTTCATAAAGCGCGCGGTAAACGGCGAACGTTATCTTCTGCTCGCCTATCGAGAGTATGGGTGAGGTAGGATCGACATTGTCAATTGAAATATCGGCGTTTTCAGTCTCCTTGGGTTTATCGCTTTTGTTCAAAGAACAGGCTGAAAAAGCCGCAAGGCACAGCAGCGCTGCGAGTATTATGGCGAAAGTCCTTCTCATAAAGACGAAAGCTCCTTTGATTATAAGGCTCTGTTGCGGCAAGGCGTTTGCAGCCCATGCTGCCGCCACATAAGCTATTATAACATTTATCCGCAGGTTTTCAAGGTCGCGCGCCGGGTAAGCTCGGCTGTTTTCGTCCGTTAACAAAAAGTTTACAAATTCTTCCTCGATATTCGTGCATAATTGTAAATAGTATACTTGCCCTCGGCAGGCATTTTGGGGTATAATAGTAAACGGATAAATTTGAATGAAGGAGTGTGTGCCTGATTGCATATGCGCTTTAAACGAGTATTGCCCTTTATTATAGCCGCCGTCTTCGTTTTTGCGGCAGTTCCCTTTACGGCGGGCGCCGATCCCACCACGGCTCACGTCAGTATTTCCGTCACCCCGACCGAGATGTCTCAGGCCGGCACTGCAACCGTTTCCATTACGCTAAAAAACACCAACTCCGGTTCATCGAGCGCCGGTTCCGTCGGCATTAACTCACAGGAAACCGACGAGCCCACTCCGACCGATGTGCCCGTTACGACCGAGCCGCCCATTTCGACCCCTGTCCCGCCTCCCGCTTCCGGCGACACCTATACGGGCATTACCATCAGCAACTCCTACGGGGTCGCCTTCGATACGAGCGGCGTATCCGTTGCAGCCGGCAGCAGCCGCACCTTTACCGGCACCATGAACGTGACGACCGCGATGATCGGCACGAGCCTTTCATTTACCGTAAGCTGGTACGACGGCAGCACTCCGATGTCCGAAACGGTAACGACTATGATCGTCCGTGCCAACACTCCTTATCTTGTTGTTACCCGTACCGCCACCCCCGCAAAGGCGGCTCCCGGCGCTACGGTAACTCTCCGCTATTCGTTCCTCAACTCGGGCGCAGTACGTCTTGTCAACATAACAGTTACCGACAAAAAGATAACCGGCAGCAATTCCCCGATCGCCGCGCCCTTCTCGCTCGATCCCGGGCAGAGCAATACCGTTACCTATGAGATGCGTATGGGCAGCTCGACGGTCGAGTCGAACCCCACCGTCACCTACTATGCGGCCGGCGGCACTACGCAGCTTTCCGCTTCCGTTCCTTCGCTTACGATAGGGCTTTTGAATTCGCAGCTCACCAAGGAGGTCGTCCGCGGCGCCGCCACCCCCGAAGGCGTGCCCTTTACTCTCTATCTCACCAATAACGGCAACCAGACCTTAAAGTCTCTCGTCGTCAGGGATGAGAACGGCAACACCGTATACGGCAATCCCTTCTCGCTCGCCGTCGGCGAGAGCAAGACGATACAGGTTTTCATACCCAATCCCTCTACCGTGCGCTACGTCGTTTTCAAGATAACCGGCACCGACGCAAACGGCACCGCGTTCAGCGACAATACGGCGAGCATTGCGGTACGCCCTTATATCGACGTATCTCAGCTCGGGCTCAAATTCACCGCGCACGTTGTATCCCCCCTCGATGAAAATAACAAGATCACTATCGAGTTCAGCCTTGAAAACACTGGCAAGCTGCCCTATTTCACCCTCGCTTTGACCGAAAAGGAGCTCGATTACACGCTTGCGAATTGGGACAGCCTCGCCAGCGAAGTTTCGGACGTCAAGCGTATCGACCTCACTCTGGACGGCGAGCGCGAGCTGGTGTTCGTGCTTTCGGCTTCCGATTCGAGCGGCAATCCCTACACCTTCGAGGCTTACGTCAACGCCACCTACCTCAACGCCGACGAACTCGTGCCGATAAGCACTCCCGATCCCAAGGGCGGCACACAGCAGGGCGTCAACGTAATGCCCGACGATTCCGAGCTCGGCGCAAAGCTTGACGGGCTTATCACCTCCACCGGTGAAAAGCTCATGAAATGGTTCCGCATCCTCGGAATTATCGCGATAATTGCCGCTGTCGCAATGCTCGTGCTCGGCATCTCAGAGATAGTCATTCGCAGGAACAACCGCGCCAACAACCACAGAAAGGCTTAAAACAAATCATTATAAGAGAGCGTTCTCATCGTCAACCGAAACCTAAATTAAAACAGCGGCCGGAGCATTTGCTCCGGCCGCAAGGCTTTGTGCGTAGGATCGTATCAGGCGATGAGCATGCCGTAAAGCACGGTGATATCGCTGAAATCGACAATGCCGTCATTGGTGACGTCAGCGTTTATACTGCCCTGCTCGGTGATATCATAGCAGCCGATGAGGAACATGTAGAGGTAGGTAACGTCCGCAAAGTCGACAATGCCGTCACAGTTGACGTCGCCGATAAGGGTATCGGGCTCGGAGCCGTTCTGCGTATAGGTGACGGTAACGGTCACGTTGCCCGCGCCCATGGTACCCTGAACTACCGTAACGTCCGCGGTGTAGCCGTCTATCGCAGGGCTGTTCACCGAGTAAGCCGCGCCGTAGTTATACATGGCGGTGTAGGTGGTGGCAGCGGTGGTGCCGTCAGCATAGCGATAGTAGATCGTCAGGCGATAGCTGTTTACGGTGTAGGTCGCGGTGACGACGGTATCGGCGGTGATGCTGGTGAAGGTCTTATCCCAGCCTGCGAAGGTGTAACCGGTGCGGGAGGGGTTCGCGGGAGCTGTGGCCGCCATACCCTCCTGTACCTGCTGGGTGGAGAGAACGGTGCCGTCCCAATCCTTGAAGGTTACGGTGTAGTAAGTGGGGGTCGCCGCAACGGGATCGGTGCAGTAGTAGCTGACGGAGGCAGAGATCGTATTCTCCTTCCAAAGACGCAGCACGTTGGCATTGCTGCTGCTCGCGGACCAGAAGTAGCTGTTGTTGGTGCTCCAGCCGAGATAAGGATAGGTGCCGTTGGCGGAGTTCTTCAACTGAGAAACGCTGCTGGTGTTGACCGCGGGAGTCCACAGGCAGTAGCTGGAATTCAGGCTGGAGTAAGCCGCAAGGTACGAGCTGGAATTCATGCCGATGTAGGCATTGGTGGAAGCGCTGCGCAGGGTGTACGCGCTGCCGGAAGCCGCCAGGGTGAAGATATAATCGTTCGCAACGCCGGAGAGGGTGTTGTTCTCCATGGTGATGCCGGAGCTTGTAAAGGCGATGCAGTTGGAATCGCTCTCGATCTGAGTGCCGCTCGAAGAACCGCTTACGCCCTTGAACACGTACAGACCGCTGGTCGTAAGGTTGGTGGTGCTGTTGGTGATAACGTAGTTGCCCGCCCAGTTAGACGGAGTGGAGGTAACGAGCTGATAAACGGTCTCGGTGCCGCCCTCGCCGTCAACACGGGTATACAGAGCATAAAGAGTTGCGTTGCCGGTCACGGTGTAGCTTGCGCCGGGAGCGTAGTACGCGGGCTCGTCGGTTGTCTCGGCAAGCTGAGCGTCTACCCAGCCGACAAAGGTCCAGCCATCGGGGTTGACGGTGACTGCGGAGGGCAGGGTGATCGCATCGTAAACCAGCGCGGTCTGGCTGCCCTGTGCAACGCCGGAGGCTATGAAGTTGATCGTATAGCTGGGCTTGGGAGCGAAGTTGACGCGGACGGTGCAGTCGGAAGAGGGGGTGACCACAACGGTGTTGCCGTTGACGCTTACGGTCGCGGTGCCGCTGGTGACCGTGGCGCTCTCAACGTAATAGCCGTTCGCGGGGGTGCAGGTGATGATGCTGCCGGTCACGGAAACGGTACCGTAGGCGGTGTTGTTGGAAACCGCGGTGACGGTGTAGGGATTTTCGTAATCGACGGTGTAGGCCTTGATGCGGTAATCGCCGTTATCGGGGCAATCCGTCCAAGCGCCGTTGGGCTCCTGATAATAGGAGGTGTTGCCGTGGTTGGTGTGAGTCCATGTGCACCAGGAAACGTAGTTGGTGTTGCTGTAGCTGGCGTCATAGGGGGTGTGTACGTAATAACCTTCATCATCCGCTGCGGCGACGTTCTGGGTGATAACCACGGAGAAGGTGTCGCCCTCGGAGAGCAGCACGGGAGTATCAAGGGGAATGGTGTAATAACCGGAATAGGTAAGATAGCCCGTCTGGGTGCTCATCAGAGTACCGGAGGAGGGGTTGCCGGTGGTGGGGTTCTTGTAGATCTCAACCGTGTAGGTCAGAGCCTCGTCCCAGTTGCAGTATGCAACAGCCTCGAGCATCTGGCTGCCGGTAGCGGTGAACACGTTGGCGACCTTGGTGTTGTTGGCAAAGCCGGTGTACCAGGAGCTGCCCATGCCCTTGCCGTAGCAGACGAGGTTGCTGGTGCCGTCATACTGGTAGTTGTGATCGTAGTTGTCGATGGGCTCCGCATCGTAGAAGTAGATGTAGCCCTCAAGGGTAGAGGTGTCCTCATAGGAGATGTACATATAACCGCTGTTGAAGTAGCTGGTGCCCCAACTGTTCTTGCAGAGCCAGCCGCCCTTGCCGGAGGGGGTGTTGGGCTTGAAGTTCGAAGCGGAGATGGTATCGTCCCAGCCGACAACGGTGATAGCATGGTTTGCCCACTTATGGGAGCTGCTGTCCTGGCTGGAGGTGTCGATGGTGCACTGGTAGGTGTAGGAATAGGTGGAGTAGCTGCTGCCGGCATAATAGCTGATGTTGCCCGCGCCGTACTCCATAATGGCACGCTTTACGCCCTCGATATCGGAGGCGGGGATCCAAACGGAGTTCTGAACGTGGGATACGTTGCTGCCGTAAGCATAGGAGCTGGAAAGACCGCTGCTTGCAACGGAGCTTGCGCTGCTGTATGCAAGACCGGAGGTGCTTTCGCTCGCCGAGCCGGTCCAACGCTGCAGGGTGTAAGCGGACAATTCGCCCGTGCCGCCGCAGTCAAGACCGTTATTATAGCTCGAAGAGGTCAGCGTGGTCTTATCGCCGGACAGCATGCCCTCTGCGTCATAGGTGGTGGAGTAGGTGAAGTAGCAGTGCTGAGTCTCGGAAAGGTTGAGGCTCGTGGTGGCGGCGGAGCCGGTGCCCACGGGGACGTTGTTCTTGATCATGTAGCTCTCGACACATGCCATTGTCGCGTGCGCCCAGCAGGAGCCGTAGGAGCCCTGGTTCTTGACAGAGGTAACGTAGTTGTAGTTACGGCTGTCATAGGTGGAGGGCAGAGTGTCGCGGCTGTTGGTGCCGGTGAGGGCGCGATAGGTAGCCATATCGCCGTTTTCGTAAGCGGTGGATACAACACGCGCGCCGTGCATATCGGTGTGGATAAAGCCACCGACGGTGGGTTGCTCGGAAGCAGCGAACACACTTGTCGGAACGATGGCGAGAACCATCATCAATGCAAGCATTATGCTCAGAAACTTCTTCATTGTTGTGATATACCTCCTTCCGCATAAGCGGTAAATTATAGATTATATTGTAGCACCCCGCGGAGCGTTTGTCTATATGGTACGAAATATTTTCTCGGAAAAATATGTACCGAAAATATGTGCCGCGAAAGCAGTGCGGTGATACGCGCAGGCAAACCTTCGGACGCACGTCCGAGGCGAGCGCCTTTTTCGGCGGCATATCCGTGTGACAGCAGCAAAAAGGGGAGCCGCAAAATCGGCTCCCCGCAGACCGCTGACAAACCCTTTTTGCACGCAAGTATACCCCCTTCCCCTACCGAGGGGAAGGGGGACCGCAAGCGTAGCGAAGCGGTGGAAGAGGTGGTAGAAGTCCTTGATTTTACTAAGTTTTTTGAACACAACTCCAGCCACCACCTCATCCGTCAACTCGCCCTAAAAGGCTCGTTGACACCTTCCCCTCTGTAGGGGAAGGGCAGCAAACGGGCTTTGTCATCAAGCTGAGGGGAGCCGCAAAATCGGCTCCCCGTATCGCAAGGCCTTCTTACAGGCTTATCAGCCCGAGCGCGGCGCGCATTACCATCAGCGCGTCGTTTGCGTTGACAAAACCGTCGCCGTTGACGTCCGCAACGGAAAGATCCAGCGCGCTTGCGGGGATAAGCCCCAGCGCATAGCGCATCAAAAGCAGCGCGTCGTTGGCGGTGACGGTGCCGTTGCCGTCGGCGTCGCCTAATACGCCTGCGGAGCCGCAGGTCACAGGCTTATGCATAACTATTGCGTACCGACCGTCCTCGGCTACGCAGCTCAGCTCGTAAGCATCCTCGGCGCTGCCGTCAACGTAGAACACGCAGTCCTCGGCGAAGTAATAGCCCACGTATGCCATGAGGGTCGCGCCCTGCGCGTAAGCCGTGCCGCTTACAAATTCGCCGACGAAGAGCTCGCCGTCCGCCGTGTACCAAGCCTGCTCGGTGAAATCGTAGTTCCTGTCGTCGGGCAGAGTAAGGTGGGTATGAAGACCGACGCGGTCGCCCGCGACGGGAGCCTCAAAGCCGTTGACGTATACCGCGGTGATGGGGATAAGCTCGGTATGGGTAATTGTGACGTTATCGAGATAACCCACGGCTCCCTCGTCGCCGCTGAAATACCAATCGACGCTTGCGGGACAGTTTACGGAGGCGAGGGTATACTCAACGTGCTTCCACTGACCGTTGGTGCTGCCGCCGGACCACTGCACGCCCCAGCCGCCCGTGGTGAGCGAGAAGCCGCCGCTGCCCTCTACCTTGTAATCGAAGGATACGGTATCGCCCGACACAAGCTCCTCAAGCTCGCAGGTGACCATAGCGTCGTCGCTGCCCATAACGAATTTTGCGCAGAAGCGGTCTGCGGACTCATGATAGGGAACGAACTTGCCCAAGCCGTTGTTCTCAAAGTGGAGCGTGCCGCCCTCGACGTTGAGAGCGAGATCGAGCCCGCTTTCAAGCCTTACGTTGCGGATATAGGCGGTATCGTCGCCTACGCTGACGGAGCCGTCCTTTTTGAATATGAACATCATCATATAGGAGCCCGTCTGCGTGACCGTATAGCTTACCGTCCGCCAGTCGGCAGTGAGCTCTTTAAGCTCTATCTTATCTGCGTCGTCATCCTCAATGCCCGGATAGAAGGTGAGTATATCGTAGTTGTTCTCCGCCGCCTTGATATAATCAAAGCTTATAATATCGCCCTCGTTTACGTTAGCGGTCATATAGAGCACGCCCTGAGAGCTGTGGGTGTGGTTGGCGGAGGCAAGAACGTACTCGCCGTTCTTCATGGTTATCCTCCAATCGGTCCCGTCGAAGGTCCGGAAGCTTAACGGCATATCCTCCTCAACGGAGGCGGCATGGTCGAGGTCCATCTGAGGGATAACGAGGTTCATTATTATAACGCAGTCGTCTCCCGAATTGACGGAGCCGTCCTTACGGTAGCTCCACTCATAGGTGTAAACGCCGTCGGCGGGTATCGTGCAGCTGAACCGGTTGAAGCTCGTATTGCCGGATTTTTCAAGCACCGTCTCGCCGTTAACCTTGAAGGTGAAAACGTCGTAGTTCGCCTCCGAGCTGACGCAATAGTCGAAAACTATCTCGTCGCCCGCCTTCTGCCTGTTGGAGGCGGTCATCGTCGCCGTGGAATTGGCTGCGCCCGAGTTATCCGTCTTGGCGACGAGCAGACTGTTGTTGATGTACGCAGGCGCCCAGCCGCTGCGCCAAGAGGTCGCAAGCTCGGCAGGTATATGCTCGCGGTTGATATCGAACTCGCCGAAGCCCTCGTTATCGAGGCTTGCCGCCTCCTCGAGGGTGATGCGGGGAGTGCAGGCAAAATCGTCGATGAAGCCGTAGTTGCCCTCGACGTTGTTTGGGATATTCCAGAATACGTAATACTCTCCCTGCGTGGGGAAGGTATAGGTAACGTGATGGAAGCTCTGCTCGTCTGCCGTGGATACTCCGTTGTCCGTCCAGACCATGTCGGAGTCGGTAAAGGAATCGGTCTTGCTTACGTAAAAGCTCAGCGGGCTCTTTACGGAGCCGTTGTGGATCGTCATAACGTCGAAGCCGAGCACGTCGCCCGCGCGGACGACTGCCTTACCGCTGACCAGCGCGCCGTCGTTCTCGGTATTAGGCACCAAGCCGAGGGCTACCCTGTCCCAGAAGGGGACGACGTTTATGCTGAAATCCGTCTCGGAGGAGTAGTTGAAATGCCCTGCCCAAGCGGGAGCGTTGAGAGCGCCGTCCTTGCCCTGCTGTAAGTAAAAATTGCGGATATAAAGGTTTTTGACGGGATCGCCGTATATGCTGTCCTTGGCGCCGCCGCCCTTGCCGTAGCCGACGGTTCCGGCATAAGATACGTAAATCGTCACCTGAACGCCGTCCGAAGGAACGTTATACTCCGCAAAGCCGCGCTTCCACTCGGCGTCGTAACCGGCGCCTTCGCCGTACTCGCGGAATATGACGGTGCTCGTGCCGTTGATCTCAACGCTCACCTCTATGAAGGCGTTTTCGTCAGTGCCGAGCCGGTAATCGAGGCTTATCGCGGCATGCCCCGCCTCGCCGATATAGGCTGCAGCCATCATGGAGTTGAATTCGCCTCCGTCGGGAACGTACGCCTTAGCTATGTAGCGCGAATCGTCCGTATCGTAGAACAGCATCCAGGGCTGATCCGGAACGACGTTTTCAAAGTTAAGAGAGAATGCGCTGTCCGCGCAGCCCGCGGCCTCGCCGAGCGTTATGGGCTGCTGATAGTCGGTTATGTCGCCCCTTTCGGCTTCTTCAGCCGGAGCCGCGATTACGGGCATGCATACCGCCGCCATGATAAGGCACAAAACAAAAGCCACTATCCTCTTCATATCGAATACCTCCGTTTAGACTGTTGCAGCGTCCCGCTGCTTTACACGATAATAATATCATACGCTGCCTGATATTGTCAATTCGCAGGCGGGTATCCTGCCACGCCGATTGGTGTTGCGTCGGGGGCTTTCGTCTGGTATAATATATTTATAATCAAATTGCCGACGTATAGATAAGGAGGCTGCCATGATATTTTTCGAGAACGAGATAAAGAAGCTGGGCTTTGGGCTGATGAGGCTGCCGAGGCTCGGCGAGGGCTTCGATATGGAGCAGATAAAGCAGATGGTGGATCGCTTCATGGAGGCGGGCTTCACATACTTTGACACGGCGTGGGCATACACGGGCTCCGAGGACGCCATACGGCAGGCGCTCGTTGAAAGGTATCCGAGGGAGAGCTTTCAGCTTGCCACCAAGAACGCCGCTTGGATAAAATGCCAAAGCAGAGAGGACGCGGCAGCCCAGTTCGAGACGAGCCTCGCACAGACCGGCGCGGGCTATTTCGATAACTATCTGCTGCATAATCTGGGCGAACACCGCACGCATTTCTTCGACGATTTCGACATGTGGGAGTTTGTGCGCGAAAAGAAGGCGGAGGGCAAGATAAAGCACTACGGCTTCTCATTCCATTCCAATGCCGAGGAGCTGGACGAGATACTTACAAAGCACCCCGACGCCGAGTTCGTTCAGCTTCAAATTAACTATGCCGACTGGGAGGATGGCTCGATACAGTCCCGCAGGGTATACGAGACGGCGAGGAAGCACGGCAAGCCGGTCATCGTTATGGAGCCCTTAAAGGGCGGTCTGCTCGCGACTCCGCCCGAGAGCGTTGCCGAGGTATTGCAAAACGCCGAGCCCGAGCTCTCCGCAGCCTCTTGGGGCATAAGGTTTGCCGCCGATCTCGAGGGCGTGCTCGCAGTGCTTTCCGGCATGAGCACCTTGGAGCAGATGGAGGACAACATTTCCTATATGAAGGATTTTGCGGGCATGACCGAAGGCGAGAGGGCGACGGTGGAAAAAGCGCGTGAGGCGCTCGCCGCCATACCGCTTATACCCTGCACCGCCTGCAATTACTGCGCAAAGGTCTGCCCGATGGAAATAGGCGTTTCCGGCACCTTCACCGCAAAAAACGTCTATACCCTCTATGGCAATTTGAAGGTCGCAGCGGGGCGTGAGCGCTGGCTCGTTGAAGGGCACGGCAGAAAGCACGCCTCGGAGTGCATCAAGTGCGGCGCCTGCGAGGAGGTATGCCCCCAGCATATAAATATAAGGGACGAGCTTGAAAAGGCTGCGGAGCTGTTTAAAAAGGAAGATTAAACGCCCGGCGTTTTACTCCGTGCTTTCGCATTTGCTTTCGTACTCGCATTCGATTACGGCACAAATGTGGCAAATAAACGCATATTGTGTTGACGCAGGATATACAGAGTGGTATAATATGGACGTATCACTGCAACCTATGTGATAGCAGCCACTACAGGCGGGGCGTAATATCGAGCGCTGCTCTGCCGTGAACCAAACGAAGGGAGGACCCATGGTCTCTTACATCCTTAAGCGTATTGTGGGATCGGTCTTGATACTGCTGTTGATAATGGTCGTCACGTTCGTGCTGATGAACGCGATACCGGGCAGCCCGTTCCTTACAGAAAAGTCCACGCCTGAGCAGATAGCTCTCGCCGAGGCAAAGTACGGTTTGGATAAGCCGGCGCACGTCCAGCTTTGGAACTACATCAAAAGCTATCTCAAGGGCGATCTCGGCACCTCGCTCAAAATGCAGGAGGGCACGCCCGTTAAGGATATTATTTTCCGTCAGGGCAAATTCGAGCTTTCGATAAAGCTCGGCGTATATTCGCTGCTGCTTGCAATACTCGTAGGCATTCCGCTCGGCTGTCTTGCGGCTTATTTCCGCGGGTCCTGGCTGGATGGTCTGCTTCGCGTCGTTACGACGATAGGCGTTGCGATACCCACCTTCGTTCTGGCGGCGCTGCTGCTTATAGCCTTCTCGGTCAAGATCGATATTTTCCCGACGAAGAGCGGCAACCTGCCCAACTTCAAGAGCTACGTGCTCCCCGTGATCAGCCTTTCTTCTTATTATACCTGCTACATCGCAAAGCTTATGCGCACGAGCATGCTCGACGCTATTAATCAGGATTATATCCGCACCGCAAGGGCGAAGGGCGTTAAAACGGGCGCCATCATATTGAAGCACGCTCTGAGGAACTCCCTCATTCCCGTTATAACCTACCTCGGCCCCGTTACCGCGGGTATCATCACCGGCAGCTTCGTCGTTGAGAGCACCTTCTCCGTGCCGGGTCTCGGCAAGTATTTCGTGCAGTGCGTTATGAGCCGCGATTATCCCATTATCATGGCGACTACCGTCGTGCTCTCCGCGCTCGTTATCATAATGATGCTCGTGGTGGATATAGTCTATAAGATAGTCGATCCGCGCATCACACTCACCTCGAAGGAGGACTGATAAATGAAAGCGCCTTTTGCAAAATTCAGCCCCTTCCATGTCGATCCCGAAAAGATCATGGATACCTTCGGCATCACGGACGGCGATTTCTCAAAAGCCTCCGACAACGAGAAGGAGGCCATGGTCGAAACGCACAAGAGCATATCCTTCTGGCGGGATGCTCTGCGCCGCTTCCGCTCAAACACCGTATCCATGGTGGCGCTGTTCGTGTTCATCGGCTGCCTGTTCTTCGCGTTCATCGGCCCCTACCTCATACCCTATAACTATTCCGATCAGTACCGCACCGCGCAGAAGCTCGGCCCGTTTGAGTATTCCGCCGGCGAGGAGACGGCAAGGTCCATACAAAAGGAAGCCGACGGCTTTTACGCCACCGCGATGCGCCCCGGCAGCATCACCGCGCTCGAGGCGGGCGATTACTGCTTCACCTTCCGAAGGAACACATACGCCTTCACTCTCGACAGCGAAACCGACAACAGCATAATAATCCTCGACCTTGACGAGCAGGAGCCCCTGCGCGTCGTCAGGGAGAGCGATATCAGAGACGGCAAGTACACGAATTATACCCCGCTTGCCTACACCTCGACCTCTGCCGACGGCGCGACAGAGCTTAAGCTCTCGCGCCGCGTGTTCCCGCACGTGTTCGGCACCGATTCCTCCGGCCGCGATATCATGGCGCGTACCATGTACGGCGCGAGGGTATCCATCATCATCGGCGTCGTTGCGGCGCTCATAGTGCTTATAATCGGCTCGCTGTACGGCGCGATATCCGGTCTCTGCGGCGGCGCTGTCGATTTCATAATGATGCGAATAGTCGAGCTCATTTACTCCATACCCGAGGTACTGATAGTGCTGCTGCTCCAAGTCGTATTGAAGGATCCGCTTCAGGCTTGGTTCCAGGCGCATTCGCAGACGAGCGCATTTGTCCGCGCAATGAGCGACCTCGGCGCCGGCATAGTCAGCATATTCATAACCTTTGCAGTGCTGTATTGGGTAACCATGGCGCGTATCATCCGCGGTCAGGTCTTGCAGCTCAAAAAGCAGGAGTACGTCACCGCGGCGACTGCGCTCGGCGCATCCAACGCGCGCATTATACGCAAGCACCTGCTGCCCAACTGCATCGGTCCTCTCGTTATAACGACCTGCCTGCAGATACCCTCCGCAATATTCTTGGAGTCGTTCCTCTCCTTCCTGGGCCTTGGCGTTTCCGCCCCCATGGCGAGCTTGGGCTCCCTGTGCTCCGACGCATTGCAGACTATACAGCTTTACCCCTACCGTTTGGTATTCCCCGCGATAGTCCTCACTGTTATCGTCCTCACGCTGAACCTCGTGGGCGACGGTCTGAGGGACGCGCTCGACCCCCGTTTGAAGAAGTAAAGGAGAGTTTGGCATGGAAGAAAAAGATTTGCTCCTTAAAGTAAGCGACCTGAAGGTCTCCTTCTTCACCCCGGCGGGCGAGGTAAAGGCGGTCGACGGCATAAGCTATACCCTCGGCTACAACGAGGTAATGGGCATAGTCGGCGAGTCCGGCTCGGGCAAATCCGTCGAGGCGTACTCCATAATCGGTCTTTTGCAGAACCCGGGCAAGGTAATTGGCGGCTCGATAGAGTTTGAGGGCGAGGATCTTTTAGCCTACACGCCCGAGCAGATGCGCCAGTTCCGCGGCAACAAGGTCAGCATGATATTCCAGAACCCCATGACCTGCCTCAACCCCGTTTACACCATAGGCGATCAGCTTATGGAGGCGCTCACCTGCCACGATAAGAGCATTACCAAGCAGGAGGCAAAAGCGAAGGCAATCGAGATGCTCGAGCTTGTCGGCATCAACAACGCCGAAAAGCGCATAAAGCAGTACCCGCACGAGTTCTCCGGCGGCATGAGGCAGAGGGCTATGATAGCAATGGCGCTCATCTGCCAGCCCAAGCTTCTGATAGCAGACGAGCCCACGACCGCGCTTGACGTAACGATACAGGCGCAGATACTGGAGCTCATGAAGGATCTGCAAAAGAAGGAAAACACCTCCATAATATTCATAACCCACAACCTCGGCGTCGTCGCGGAGATATGCGACAGGGTCTCCGTAATGTACGCCGGACGAATTGTAGAGCAGGGCAAGGTCAACGACATCTTCTACAACCCGCAGCACCCGTACACGAGAAGGCTGCTTGCTTCCATACCTCGCCTCGATGAGGAGACTGCGGAAAGGCTCGTACCCATCGAGGGTACCCCGATAGACCTTTTGAACCCGCCTCAGGGCTGTAACTTCGGCCCGCGCTGTGCCGACTGCATGAAGATCTGCCTGCGGCAGAAGCCGCCCTTTGCCGAGGTGGGCGAGGAGCATATCTCCGCCTGCTGGCTGCACTATAAGGACATGATCGAAAAGGGGGAGAACAATGACTGACGAAAGAAAAAAGCTTGTTGAGGTCACGGGGCTTCGCAAGTACTTCCCCGTAAAGGGCAACCTTTTCGAGAAGAAATACGTTCAGGCGGTCGAGTCCGTATCGCTCTCCATTTACAAGGGCGAAACACTCGGTCTCGTAGGCGAGTCCGGCTGCGGCAAGACGACCCTCGGGCGCACGATAATCCGCCTTTATGAGCCGACGGACGGACGCATCGTATACGACGGCACCGCGATTTTCGACAAGGCGCAGAAGATATCGGTCCGTATGCTGCCCTATCGCCGCAAAATGCAGATCATATTTCAGGATCCCTCTGGCTCGCTCGACCCGCGCATGACGGTCGGCGAGATAATAGGCGAGTCGCTGGATATCCACCACATCACCTCCTCCGCCAAGGAAAGGACCGAGCGCATACGCGAGCTGTTGGATGAGGTCGGGCTCAACACCGAGCACGCGAACCGCTTCCCGCATGAGTTCTCCGGCGGTCAGCAGCAGAGCGTCGGCATAGCGAG
>CALEPU010000062.1 GCA_937913075.1 uncultured Clostridia bacterium | reverse complement strand
CTATCAGCTCGCTGAGATCGGCGCGTTTGCTTTCAAGCTTTTTGCGCTTGAGCTCGCCGCTGAAAAGGCTGTATAGGAAGCTCATGAGGTGGATAATGCCGATGAGGGCTAACAGGCCGAAAAAAACTACGGCAAGACCAATGGCCATGACGAGTAATGGATTCATCCTCAACCTCCGCTAAGAATTGGTATCATCGCGTTTGCGGCAGATGCTCGGCTGTTTTTTATATGGCAAAAAACGGCTGCAATCATCTTACCCCAATTTTGCTTATTCGACAAACCTACCATTTTTCCTGCCTGAGTTTTTAAGAAAAATAAATATATTTTCACAGGGCTTGTCCACTGACACAGCAGCTTGGAAAAAAGCGAGCCGGTGTTTAGGTTTTACACCGGTCGGGAAACGAGAAGCTCATTGCCGACTCTGCTCCGGCTCGGTTTTCAGCAGCGCATCGATCTCGGCTTTTTCAAGCCTGCGCCACTCTCCCTGCTTTAAACCGCGAAGCTCAACGCTGCCTATCGCCACGCGGCGAAGCCTCAGCGTTGAGTGACCAACTGCGGCAAGCATTCTGCGAACCTGCCTGTTACGCCCCTCGTGAATTGTAATATAGACCTCCGATCTGCCGCCGTAGGTATGCGCGAGCCTCACATCTGCCGGAGCCGTCATGCCATCGTCGAGCATTATGCCTTTTCTCAGCGACGAAAGCTCCGCCTCGGTAAAGCTGCCTTCGCAGAGAGCTCGATACGTCTTTTGCTTTTGATAGCGCGGATGGGTGAGTTTATCCGCAAAATCGCCGTCGTTGGTGACGAAAATAAGTCCCTCGGAGTCGTAATCCAGCCTGCCGACGGTATAGAGCCTGTATGGGAGCTCTTTAAAATAATCCACGACGCGCACCCTGTCCTCGTTCGCATCGGCGGTGCAGATCACGTTTCTGGGCTTGTTAAAGGCGAAGACCACCCTCTCCCCCTGCGCCTTCACGGGCTTGCCTTGATACTCGACGAGATCGCCCTCCTCAACGCTCATGCCTATCGAAGCGACCTCGCCGTTGACCTTGACGAGACCCGATATTATAAGCTCCTCGCAGCGCCTGCGGGAAGCAACGCCCGCGTCGGCGAGATACTTTTGCAGCCTTACGCCCATGCCTCAATGCGCCTTTCCGCCCGAGACATTACTGCGCCTCAGGCAATGAATGATGACAAAAGAGCCGTGAACCAGTCTTCAAAATCCAACCGCCGCACCGCGGAAAGCGCGACGAGCTCTGTTCCGCCAATGATACTTTCGCCGTCGTAAACGGTGACAAAGCCGACGGTATCTCCGACACTGACCGGAGCCTCGACGGGCTTTATATTGAACCGCAGGCGAAAGGGAGCGGCTTCGCCCTTCTGCATCAACGCCATTATACTATTTTTTGCGCCGACTGCCAAGTCGTTTTGTTTCCCGTTTATAACCTTTGCTCTTGCAAGAGAGGCGCCGCTCTCGACAACACTGCAAAGGCAATAGTTTTCGAATGCGAAATCAAGCAGCATCGCAGCCTTTTCGAACATGGGGCGACAGTTTAAGACGACGCCTATCACAGTCATGCCCTCCCTTTCCGCGGCGAACGAGAGGCATCTGCCCGCAGCCTCGGTATAGCCGGTCTTTACTCCTATGGCGCCGTCATAATCCCACAGCAGGGCGTTTTTGTTTTTGAAAGTGCGTGTATACGCGCCGCTTTCCGTCGTGTAGTATTGAGTTGAAAAAATCGCGCGCAGCTCTTGATTTCGAAGCGCCTCCCTCGTGAGCAGGCAAAGCTCGTAAGCGGTCGTCGCGTGGCCCTTTGCCGTAAGTCCGTTTGGTGTGACGAAGTGAGTGTTTTTGAGCCCGAGGCGCTCCGCCCTCTCGTTCATAAGCTCCGCAAAAGCCTCCACGGAACCCGCCGTATGGCAGGCGAGAGCGACTGCCGCGTCGTTGCCGGAGGCAAGCATGAGCCCGTAGAGCAGATCGCGCACCTTTATGCTCTCGCCCTTTTGAAGATACATAGAAGAGCCCTCTGTTCCGATCGCAGAGTCGTCGACCTCTACAAGCTCATCAAGCCGGCAGCGCTCCGCAACTATAAGCGCGGTCATTATCTTGGTGGTGCTTGCCATCGGCAGAGGCATATCGCAGTTCTGCCCTGCGATCATGGTACCCGTTGTAAACTCGATCAAAGCGTACGCCGCAGCCTCGGTGTTGAAGCTCGGCATGGGCTTTTGCGCCGAGAGCGTACCTGCTGTCGGTCGATACGAAAAGGTCTCTGCCGATGCAGCCGCTGTCAACGTCTCCGACGATGCAGATGTATACTCGTCACTCACATATGCTGCCGGTGTCGGCGATGCAAAGGTCCGCGTCTCACGCACAGACGCCGACGTCGCCGCGACAGCCAGCGACAGCGCCGCTGCGAGCAGCGATCTTAATATGCCGCGCCTCATCATTCGCGCATACCGTCATCGTGTTCGGTTTGCTCGGCATATCCTTTGTGATAACCCGAGTATCGCGGCTGGGAGCCGGAGCCTGTTCTGTATACGGCGGAAGAAGCTCCCGCGGGCTTTGAGGAATTACCGTTATCCTTACTGCCGCAGGCAAGCTCTTTTATGAGCCTTTCGGCTGCGTCGAGTACCTGCGGGACGAGATCGACCAGTCTGTCGACCGTACAATCGTGCTTCGCGGGCAGCACACGCACACTGCCGCTCTGCACCGCAAGGAAGGCGAGCGGGGTAAGGCTCATGCCGACTGCGGAAGCGCCGATAAAGGGATAATTTGCGTCGGCATTTATCTCGACTGCGCTCTTTTTCAAGGGCGACAGCGAAAGGTACTCACCGCCGCCGACCAGCATGCCGAGGCTGACCTTTGATACCGGCAGTATCATGGTATCGTCGTCGGTCATCAGCGGATCGCCTATAACGGTGTTGACGTCGGCAAGCGCCTTTATATGCTCCATGGAGGACTGCATAATGTTTTCAATCGGGTGACTCATATTTTATTTTCTCCTCTTCAGCTTATTCAATAATACTCCCATAATAAATTTGCCCGTTTGGAACCGTGCTATACATTTAAGGTCAAAAGAAAGCGCATCGTCCCGAAAGGAAGGCAGTATAGATACCGAGGCGGCTTTTTCTGCCAATAGCCATAGCGCATCCGAGATAAGCACCGTCAGCGCTCCGGCGCACAGCGCAGCCTTATCCGGCGCCGATGCGCCGCCTATGGAGGCCCGCACGCACACGCAGTCTGCTTTGAGGGAGGACGCAAGCTGTCTTCGATTATCTTTGACAAAGCTTTTAAGCTTTTGTGCTCTGCGCTTTTCAGCAGCCGAGCGCAGATCGTTTTCATCCTGCGGGTCGAAAACTCTTCTGCCAAATCTTCTGTTTGAAGAGCCGCAATGAACGAGACCTGTCCCAGGGGCATACATCACGCCCTCACGCAATGTAAAGCGAAAAAGCC
>CALEPU010000061.1 GCA_937913075.1 uncultured Clostridia bacterium | reverse complement strand
GGATATCCTCTCCGATCTTCTGCTCCGGTCCAGGCTCGACAGCGCCGATATCGAGAGAGAGAAGGGCGTCGTCTGCGAGGAGATCCTCATGGCGGAGGATACTCCGGAGGATCTTGCGGGCGAGCTTGCGGCTTCCGCCTTTTATGAGGGCGATCCTCTGGCTTCGCCCATACTCGGCACCGGCGATAACGTGCGCGGCTTCACGCACGATATGCTCAAAGCCTATATGGATAGGCTCTATCGCCCGGATAATACGGTCATTTCCGTCGCGGGCAATTTTGACGAGGATGAGCTGATGCAGGTGCTCGAAAGCTGCTTCGGAGGGCTTGCCGGCAATGCCTCCGGCAGCGACGTCGCATACGGCAAGCATATCCCGGGCAAGCGCATAAAGCTCGTCAATAAGGATATCGAGCAGGTGCATATTTGCATGAATTTGCGCGGTTATCCCATGGACACCCAACAGAACTACGCGCTGCTGCTTTTGAACAACGCTTTCGGCGGCAGCATGTCCTCCCGCCTCTTTCAAAAGATAAGGGAGGAGGAGGGGCTTGCCTACTCGGTCTATTCCTATCCGACGGCATACAAGGCCTCGGGCTGCTTCACCCTATATGCCGGCACCGGCGCGGATAACGCCGCAAGGGTTGCCCGTATGATGGTGGAGGAGGTCAAAAGGCTTGGAGAGGGCGGCATTACTCCCGCCGAGCTGGAGCGTGCAAAGCAACAGCTTAAAGCAAGCTTTCTGATGGCGCAGGAGTCCACTACGGGCAGAGCCTCCGCAATAGGCAGGGCGGAGCTGATACGCGGCTCCCATCTTACGGAGGAGCAGGTCATAGAAAGGATATGCTCCGTCACAATGACCGATGTCGAGGGTATATTGCCCACGGTTTGCGACCTTAACGATCTTTCTGCCGCGGCAGTCGGCAGGTGCCGTTCAAGCAGCGCGGAGCTTGAGGATATTTTCGGGGGTGCTCTATGAGCGAAAATTGTGATATCAACAATGAAAAATCGGCTTCTCTCCCTAACGGAGAGGACAAGCTTTCCGTCATATTCGCGCTGCAAAAGTCGCTTGACGACGATATAGCCGCGCGCCGCGGGCTTGATTTTACAAGAGAGCAGTGGATACAGAAGGACGTGCTCGCAATGCTGTCCGAGCTTGCGGAGCTGTTGGACGAGGTCAACTTCAAATGGTGGAAGAACGCCAAGCCCATTGACGAGCCCGCGCTTCACGGCGAGCTTGTGGATATACTTCACTTTTTTATCAGCATGTGCATACGGGCGGGGCTCGATGCGGACAAGCTCTTTGAGGGGTATATCGCTAAAAATAAAGAGAATTTCGACAGACAGTACGGCAGGTCCCAAAAGAAGGGCTATGACGTAAACGAGGCAAATATAGCGGAGAAAGGGACGGAGGCGTAATTGGCAGTCCGCAGGCGTAGCAATCCCAATATAAGGTTTTACATTGCGATCGGCGTTATTCTGCTGCTGATAGGCGTGCTTTTGTTCGTGCTGCTTTATCACGGCACGGAGGAGATAACGGAGCGCGGCGTAATGGAGCTCTCGCTCGATACCTCCGCAATAGTGATAAGGGACGAGACGACTTATACCTCATCCGAGTTCACAAGGATAGATTACGGCGCGGAGGAGGGAGCCGAGGTGCAAATAGGCGACGAGCTGGCCGCAGTGTATCGCCTCGGCTACAATGACGAGCTGACGGCGGCTCTGCTCGACGTCAGGGAGCAGGTTTACCGTGAACAGTTAAGGCTCATGGGCTCCGTTAAGGACGAGGGGCTCGAGGCATTGGAGGCGCAGATACTCTCCCTGCAAAGCAGTATTGCGAATGCGGTGATGAGCGGCAGCGGCGACGAGCTCACGCTCTTGCAGTCGCGCCTTGATGCGGCGCTTGCTTCAAGAAGGGAATACCTCCTGAAGGTTCAGGCAAGGGAGGAGCTTACCGCCCTCTATGCAAGCGAGGCAAATCAGCTCGATATAGTTTCAAAATGGAAGGATGTCGTTACCGCCGATAGGTCGGGCAGGATCAGCTATTATTTCGACGGCTACGAGCAGGCCTTGAACGCGCAGAAGCTGTCACTTCTGACGACCGACCTCGTTTTGGACGCAGTCAAGAGCAGCGCCGCCGCCAAGTGGACAAGCGACGACAGGACGAGGGTCTGCCGCGTGGTCGATCCGGAGCACTGGTATATCGCCTTCCTTTCCGATAAGTCGGGTATTACAAGGGTCGCGGCCGGAGTCACCTATACCGTTGAGGTCGAGGGCTACGGCACCTACGAGGGCAAAGCGCTCGAGCCGGTTATAAGCGGCTCGAAGGTGATAAATATTATCGAGATAAATTCCGATATGCACGGGCTTATCGACGTGCGTACCGCAAAGATCAGGCTTGTCGCCTCATTGACCGGCATCAAGGTCAAGAGCGACGCTGTCATAAACGATGACGGCTACTGCTATCTTGAGCTTGTCAGGAGCGAGTCGCACTACCGTATTCGCGTGGACGTGCTTGTTGACGACGGTGAGTTTGCGATAGTCCGCCCGCATGACAGCGAGGACAGCCTGAACGAGGGGGTAAGGTATTGGAAGAAGTAACAGATTTCGGCGTTGCCGCGAGGCTCGATACGGTAAGAGAGCGTATCGCGGAGGCGGCGGACAGATCAGGCAGATCCGCCTCCGATATAAGGCTTGTCGCCGTAACGAAGTTTATTGATATCCCGCCCATTGCCGAGGCGCTTGCAAAAGGCGTCAAGGAGGTGGGGGAGAACCGCGCTCAGGAGCTCGTCGATAAATTCGGCTTCTTCAAGGAGCACGGGCAGTTCGTCCACTTTATAGGTCGGCTGCAATTAAACAAGGTCAAGTACCTTGTCGGTCGCGCGGGGCTCATTCAGTCCGCCGACCGTATGGAGGCTTTCACCGAGATAGACCGCATCGCGGCAAGGCTCGGCGTAAAGCAGGATACCCTCGTTGAGGTCAACATAGGCGCGGAGCCGCAGAAGGCAGGCATCGCCCCGCAAGAGCTCAACGAGCTTTACAAGCGAATTTCCGATCTGCCCAATATATGTGTCAAGGGTCTGATGTGCATACCCCCTGCGGCGGAGGGTGAGGCTGTGCGCGATCACTTTAAACGTATGAGAGAGTTGTTTGCCGAAGGCAAGGGACTGGACATCCCCAACGTCGGCATGGAGATACTCTCCATGGGCATGAGCGGAGATTATACCCTTGCCATCGAGGAGGGCGCAAATATGGTCAGGATAGGCTCCGCCATATTCGGCGCAAGGCAAAGGCATTAACCCTCCCGGGCGTTAGCCGTAAAAGCGGTGCAGCGATACATATATACAGCGTCTGCGCTTTTAAAACTTTCTTCCAAGTGCCAACGAAATATTTATTTGGAGGAAAAGAAAATGGCAAACGTAGGCAACAAACTGATGGACTGGCTCGGCTTCGGTGTGGAAGAGGTCGCAGAGGAAGAAGACTACACCGAGCAGGAGGAGAGAGAGCAGGAGCTTTACGAAACTCCCCGTCGTGAGCAGAAGCAGCGCAAGGAGCGCAGGCCCAACAACAAGGTCGTCAGCCTCCCTGCGGCAAACCGCAACAAGATGGTTGTTTACTATCCCGTCAGCTATGAGGACACGATGAATATCATCGACAACCTCAAGGCACGCAAGCCCATCATCGTCAATATGGAGAGTATTGACGTTGAGGTCGCGCAGCGCATTCTGGACTTTATGTCCGGCGCTTGCTACGCCCTTGGCGGCATAGTTTACAAGGTTTCATCCAAGATATTTGCCGTAGCTCCCGCCGACTATGACATTATCGGGAATTCCGATGGGCTCAAGGGCTGATAAGTCCTTCTGCCTCGGGTAAATGCGCCTGTCGGGGTCACGGCTTTATGCCGTGACCCCCGGGTCCGTCGCAACGAATTTTTATCCACAGTGGGCGGTATTTTTATGGACAGGAACGATATCATAAAAAAAGTATTTCCCCATTCGCTTTTCGGCTACGATCCAATAGCGGTCGACGCCTTTTTGGATGAGGTCATAAGGGAGCTTGACCGCCTCAACAATACCGTAGACGTGCTCCGGTTCCGCCTTGCGCATGAGCTGGGCGACGCCATGCAGCAGAACGAACGCCTATCCGTCGAGCTCGAATATGCCGAGTTCGGCAGAAGAGTTAACGACTTCATTGCTCCTCCGGAGGATCAGCAGGAGCTCCCCGCTCCGGAAACGGTGCAAGAGACCGAGATTTCGGAACAGCCCGAGCATGGGGCAGAGCAAGCTGATGTCGAGCAAGGTGCCAAGTCTGAAATTTGCGAGTGACTAAAAATTCGACCTAATGCATAATCAACGACCTCGTGGCGGTGTGTTATATGAATATAATCAATGCGATTTATAACCTTGTTAACAATCCCGTAAGGGAAGTAGTTTCTTATTATACCGGCAAAAACCGTGCCAATAATGCGGGTGATGCATTGGAGGAATATATAAAGGATCTCTTCGCAAACACCTTTGACTTGCCTGAGGATGAAAGACTCGAAGCGCATAGCAAGGTTTTTTCATATTTCGGCAACAACAGCAATCCTCCTGACGCCATGCTGTTCGGAGGAGACGCTATCGAAACAAAAAAGATAGAAACAGATGGAAAGGCTATTGCTCTTAATTCGAGCTATCCAAAGCAGAAGCTGCGGGCTGACAGTCCTATGATAACAAAAGCCTGCCGCAATGCGGAGGATTGGTCAGAAAAAGATTTGATTTATGCTGTCGGCGTTGTTAAGAATAACAGACTAAGCCGCTTGTGTATGGTTTACGGTCTTGATTATTGTGCTAGCGAGGAGTGCTATACTCGAATTAAAACGACCATAAAAGATGGAGTATCTGCAATTCCGGGAATTGATTTTGCTGATACAAAGGAGCTTGGGCACATTAACAAAGTCGATCCCTTGGGTATAACTTATTTGCGTGTCAGGGGAATGTGGGGGATAGAAAACCCGTGGAAGGTATTTGACTACGTCAACACGGATACCGCTTCAAAAGCATTCAGCTTTATGTGCATAATAAACGAAGAGAAATGGAATACTTTTGACAACACCGAGCTTATCACTGATTTAAATGTCGATTGTTTTGCAATAAAGGATATCAAGGTCAAAAATCCGGATAATCCATCACGTCTTGTCAAAGCAAAGCTGATCACATTCTCAATCGAATGAGGGATCCCATGAGAGTTATCAGTCTGTTTTCCGGCTGCGGCGGGCTCGATCTCGGCTTTGAAGAAGCAGGGTTTGATATACCTGTCGCAAACGAATACGATCCAACGATTTGGGAAACCTTCAAGGTCAATCATCCTAATACAAAGCTGATCGAAGGCGATATTCGCAGCATAACAGCAGAAATGTTCCCCACCGATGTTGACGGTATCATCGGCGGACCGCCATGCCAATCTTGGAGCGAGGCGGGCAGCCTGCGGGGCATCAATGATGCAAGGGGCAGATTGTTTTATGACTATATTCGCATTTTAGAAAGCGTGCGTCCGAAATTCTTCCTTGCTGAAAATGTTCCCGGAATGTTAGCCTCGCGGAACCGCGATGCCGTTGAAGGCATTGTTTCAATGTTCAGAAATTGCGGTTATAATGTTACCATCAATCTTGCAAATGCGAAGGACTACGGCGTAGCCGAGGAAAGAAAAAGGGTCTTCTATATCGGCTTCCGCAACGATTTGAATATTGATTTTAATTTTCCGAAAGGCAGCACAAAAGATGATTTAAAGAAGCTGACTTTGAGGGATATTATCTGGGATTTGCAGTTTACAGCAGTGCCCGCTTCCCCAAACAATAAGCATAATCCTTTAGCTTTAAACAATAACGAGTATTTTACCGGTGCCTATTCTCCCATATTCATGAGCAGAAACAGGGTAAAAAATTGGGATGAGCAAGCCTTTACGGTACAGGCCTCCGGCAGACAATGCCAGCTTCACCCGCAAGCGCCTAAAATGCTGCTTACTGAGCCAAACAAGCGCCAATTCGTCCCCGGGCAAGAGCATCTTTACCGAAGGATGACCGTAAGGGAAATAGCAAGGATACAGGGCTTCCCTGACAGCTTCAAGTTCTTTTACGACAACTTGGACGATGCTTATAAAATGATAGGCAACGCAGTCCCCGTTCATCTTGCATTTGAAATCGCAGTGGAGATAGCAAAGACTTTATACAGAATATAACAATATGATGATATGATCCGGGCTGTTGCAAATGCATGAAGATTGCAGGCAACAGCCTCTTTCCTTTTGCGTTTTTCTTTGTTCTATTTTACCTCACCTATTATTGCGCAGTGGAAGAAAAATTCTTTCATGAAATATCCTCACGTACTTCGCTCCTCCGCATATCATCAGGGAACAAACGAATACTTTCTTCCCTTAATTATCCGCGATATCGGCATAAGAAAACGGTGCAGCCCTCCATTGACTGCACCGTTCCCATAAAAGCTTCCTTATGCTTGGCGACCCTCGCGGGGAGCTTTATTGCGCACAAGCATTATTTTATACCGTTCCTTTGCAGGAATATCTTGAATACCTCGTCGAGGATATCGCCGTCGTCAAAGCCTTCAAGATCGCCCGCCTCATTCTCGCGCAGGATTATCGCCTCGGGTTCGGCGGAATCGGCGTCGACGGGCAGCAGCACGGAATAGAACGAGCCCTTGTGCTCTATCCTGTCGAGCAGCTCGCATTCTATCTCGCCGCCCTCTTCATCGAGTAAAACAATAATATCGTCCATATGATCAATACTGTCGATCGGGTTCGCTTGGTTAGTATCATCTCGGCGTTCGCCTAAAAGCACTACACCGGAGTGTTTTTTACTGCTCACGCCTTGCCGTCGCAGCCGAGAACGTCGACTATCTTATGCTTGACAAGCTCCTTGATGGCGGCGCGGGCGGGCTTCAAATACTGGCGGGGATCGAAATGATCGGGATGCTCCGCGAAATACTTGCGGATGTTGGCGGTCATGGCAAGACGGAGATCGGAGTCGATATTGATCTTGCAGACGCTCATCGCGGCGGCCTTACGAAGCTGCTCCTCGGGGATGCCGACTGCATCGGGCATATTGCCACCGTTTTCGTTGATCATCTTGACGAATTCCTGCGGTACGGAGCTGGAGCCGTGAAGCACTATTGGGAAGCCGGGAAGCCTCTTCTGGACCTCTTCCAGTACGTCGAAGCGGAGGGGCGGGGGTACGAGGACGCCCTGCTCATTCCTTGTGCACTGAGCGGCGGTGAATTTATATGCGCCGTGGCTGGTGCCGATGGCTATTGCAAGGGAGTCGCAGCCCGTCTTCTGGACGAACTCCTCGACCTCCTCGGGACGGGTGTAGGAGGAATCCTCGGCCTTGACCTTGACCTCGTCCTCAACGCCTGCGAGCGTGCCAAGCTCCGCCTCGACAACTACGCCGTGATCGTGAGCATACTCGACGACCTTGCGGGTGATCTCGATATTCTCGGCAAAGGGCTTGCTCGATGCGTCTATCATAACGGAGGTGAAGCCGCCGTCGATACAGCTCTTGCAGAGCTCGAAGCTGTCGCCATGATCGAGGTGAAGCACTATGGGCAGACCTGTCTCTATAACTGCGGCCTCGACCAGCTTTATAAGGTAGGTGTGGTTGGCGTAGGCACGCGCGCCCTTGGAGACCTGAAGAATGAGCGGAGCATTGAGCTCGGCAGCAGCCTCGGTGATGCCCTGCACTATCTCCATATTGTTGACGTTGAAGGCGCCGATAGCATAGCCGCCCTCATAAGCCTTTCTGAACATCTCGGTACTTGTGACAAGAGCCATATTAACTTCCTCCCTGAAAATTGAAAAAATTGTATGGCATTGCAGCCATTACCATTATAGCACATTAAAAAAATAAAGCAACGGAAAAAGAAAAATATCCGAGCGGCGAGGCTTGAAGGAGGAATACCGAGTGCGATTTGCGCTTGCCTTTACTCGTATTATCACTTAAAATATAATTGCGACATAACTCAATATCGATCGTTCTGCAAGGCGGCTCTGCCCTTGGGCAAACCCGCATGCGCCATTTCCGTTTTTGCAGATTACGGTCAAGAGTTGTGTCGCAGCAATCGGAGCTATGCGTTTTGC
>CALEPU010000060.1 GCA_937913075.1 uncultured Clostridia bacterium | reverse complement strand
CGAATCCACTCATTCGGTCACATCAAAGATAGCGTATCTGATCGGAGTCAAAAAGTCCCCGTCATTCTGCACGATGCCGATGAAATACTCGCAAGGTTTGAAGGCAATGACTATGTTGGCATAGTCCCTCATAGCGTTATACCGAAGTACTGTGAGAGCATGTTCCCGGCAGAGTACGGCAGGGTAATCGACTTCATTCATGTATATGACGAGGAGATGGAACTGTACGGCAGTGAAATAGATTGGCTGCCGCTCGATAAGGCTGAGCTGATCGAATAGAATAACGGCTGATCCCTCGCAGATTATGTGGTATAAAAGAGGCGATAAAGGCGAAATATCAAAAGAATACTTGATACTCTTGACTTTTTGCGGATCCGGGTTATAATAAGGCAATAAAAAGTGCGGATTTGTCCTAAATATTTAACCGGAAATCCGCGGAAACGGGGAAAGCATGTTCAAAAGAAAGATTTATGATAAGCTTCTCGCGTGGAAACAGGAGTCTGCCGGACGAACGGCCCTGCTTATCGAAGGGGCGCGCCGCGTCGGAAAATCCACCGTAGTTGAGGAGTTTGCGAAAAACGAATACGAAAGCTATATCCTTATCGACTTCTCTGTTGTTCCGAAGGCAGTGCGTGATCTGTTCGACGACATGTCCGATTTGAACTATTTCTTCCTTCAGCTCCAGCTGCGGTTTCGGGTAGATCTGGTCGAACGAAGATCCCTGATTATATTTGATGAGGTACAACTCTGTCCGTTGGCTCGTCAGGCGATCAAGCATCTTGTAAAGGATCACCGTTACGACTATATCGAAACGGGTTCTCTCATCTCGATACATAAGAATGTTAAAGACATACTGATCCCAAGTGAAGAGCGAAAAATCAGTATGTATCCTATGGATTACGAGGAGTTCCTCTGGGCAGTCGGCGATACGTCCACCTATAACCTTATCCGAAAGTGTTTTGAGTCGGGCAAACCTGTTGGAGAGTCGGTAAACAGAAAGCTCATGCGTGACTTCCGTCTGTATATGCTCGTCGGCGGTATGCCTCAGGCGGTAAACGAGTACCTGACGACTAACAATTTCAAAATGGTCGATGCGGTAAAGCGAGATATTCTAAAGCTTTATGAAGACGATTTCGGAAAGATCGATCCAACCGGGCGTATCGCGATGCTGTTCGACGCCATCCCTGCACAGCTCAATAAAAATGCGTCAAGGTATCATGTCTCCGGCGTGCTTGAGAACTCTCGTGCGGGCGATATCCACGAGCTGATCGCCGAGATGCGCGACTCGAAAACGGTGCTCGTTTCCTACCATGCGAACGATCCCGGAGTCGGTATGTCTTCAAATAAAGATCTCGCAAAGTTCAAGCTTTTCATCTGCGATACCGGATTGTTCACAACGCTGATGTTCAAGGACAGGGATTTCACGGAAAACGTCATATATGAAAAGCTTTTGAGCGATACGCTTCCCGCCAACCTCGGTTATCTTTATGAAAACGTTGTTGCTCAGGTATTAACAGCCGAGGGAAACGAGCTTTTCTATTATACCTTCCCAAATGAGGCTGCTAAGCACAATTATGAGATAGACTTTCTGCTTGCGCGTCAGAGCAAGATCTGCCCGATAGAGGTGAAGTCGTCGGGTTATAGGACTCACTCGTCACTCGATGCTTTCTCCGAAAAGTTCTCCTCGCGCATCCTTCGGAAATATCTCGTTTACACAAAGGACGTTTCAAAGGATAAGGACGTGCACTGTCTGCCGGTCTATATGACGCCGTTTATCTGACATGGGAGGCATGTATGCCTGCGGTGAAAAGCGGTGAACGATGCCTTTCCGTTTTGCCAGACTCTTTCCATTCTAATTACATTTTCGGAAAAATCGATTGCATTTTCGGAAAAACGGGGACAGAACTGTTCCGAGATGCTATAATATCATTGGGGGAAAATCAAATGATTTACTTAACCTCTTTCGATCCGGTCTTCGGCACTACCTCCGTACACAGCCGACAATGCCGTAAACGAGCTCCATATCCAGCCCTTCGCGGACGGCCGCGGCGAGCTTATCGTATTGGGCTTCCTTATAGGTCTTCGGGTCGAATGATTCGAGCGACGAGAAATCGGCGCTCTTTTTTTCGCAGAGAGCGCGCAGTATGGTTTCGGCAACGCCAGACGCGTCGAAGATGCCGTGGACGTAGGAACCGTAAACGTTTTCGTTTGAGATGACGGCAGGCAGCTTGCCGCTCCGTCCCATGTGGATCTCGTAGCCCTCGTAGGAAAGTCCGGAAAGAGGAGCAAAGATGCCGGAGAGTTTAGGGAAAACGCCGCTCGTCTGCCGCTGTACCTTTTCGCCTTCGAACACGGTTGAAACGGGCAGGAGTCCCATGCCGGCGATCTCCTTTATGCCGGAAGCCTCATAGCCTTCGGGGTCCGCAACGCTTGAGCCGAGCATCTGATATCCACCGCAGATGCCGAATACCGGCGTACCACGGGAGGCCGCCTGCTTGATTTTCGCCTCGAGGCCGCACTCGCGCAGCCATACGAGGTCGGTTATCGTGCTCTTCGTGCCGGGAATGATGATGAGATCCGGTTCACCGAGCTCGGAGTGCTTTGAGATATAGCGCACGGAAACGTTACCGAAGCGCTCAAACGGCGCAAGGTCAGTGAAATTGGATATGCGCGGCAGACGGACAACGGCGATGTCGACGAGCTTCGCCGCCGTATCGCGGGAAAATCTTTCGGAGAGGCTGTCCTCGTCATCGATATCGACGCGGATGTACGGGACGACGCCCGCGACGGGCACGCCGCAGAGCTCCTCAAGCTGGCGAAGTCCCGGATCCAGTATCTCCTTGTCGCCGCGGAACTTGTTGACAATAACGGCTTTGACCCTCGCTTTTTCCTCCGGCTCGAGCAGCGCTACGGTGCCGTAGAGCTGAGCGAACACGCCGCCGCGATCGATATCGCCGACGAGAAGCACCGGCGCGTCGACGAGCTTCGCAAGACCCATGTTGACGATATCCTCGCTTTTCAGATTGATCTCGGCGGGGCTGCCCGCACCTTCGATGACGATGATATCGTTTTCGGCGGCAAGGCTTTCGTAGGCCTCCATGATTGCGGGGATGAACTCACGCTTGCGGCGGAAATACTCCATTGCGCGCATATTGCCGATGGGTTTGCCGTTTACGATGATCTGGCTGCCCACGTCCGTGGTGGGCTTCAAAAGGATCGGGTTCATGCGCACGTCCGGCTCGATTCCCGCGGCTTCGGCCTGCACGACCTGCGCGCGGCCCATCTCGAAGCCGTCCTTCGTGATAAAGGAATTGAGCGCCATGTTCTGGCTCTTGAACGGAGCGACGCGGAAGCCGTCCTGCCGGAAAACGCGGCAGAGACCGGCACAGAGCAGGCTCTTGCCGGCGTTGGACATAGTGCCCTGGATCATTATGCTTTTTGCCATAACACACCTCTTATTGCTTCGATGAGACGGTCGTTTTGCTCCGGAAGTTTAACCGCTATGCGGTAAAAGCCCTTGGATAAGCCGAAATAATCAGAGCAATCCCTTACCGCGATGCGCTTTTCACGGAGCCTTTCGCCAAGCGTTCCCGGCCCGCGTATGAGAATGAAATTCGCATCCGAAGGGAATACCCGAAGCCCCATTGCGGAAAGCGCGGAGGCAATTCTCGGCCGCTCTTTTTCTATTAGCTGTCTCGTTTTTTCGATGAAGCCGACTTCAGCGAGAGCGGCGGTACCGGCCTCCTGCGCGACGGTCGATACGTTCCACGGCTGCACCGTGCGGGACATTCCATGGAGCAGATTTCCGCACGATGATATGACGCAGCCGAGCCGCACGCCCGCCATGCCGTAACTCTTTGTAAAAGCCTTTAATACTGTCAGATTCGGGTATGCCGAAGCCTTGCTGACATAGCTCGCGCCGTCAGTAAAGCCGATAAAGCACTCGTCGGCAAAGAGCATGATACCAAGCTGTGCGCATGTTTCGAGCAGCTTCGCTTTCAGCGAAGGATCCATTAGCCTTCCGGTCGGATTGTTGGGATCGCAGAGAAAAACCGCGTCGGGACGGAGCTTTTCGATATCAGCGAGAAGCCTTTTGGTCACGGCAAAGTCCTCGTCCTCCCGAAGAAGATGCCTGTGGACTTCACAGCCCGCGCGCTCAAGTGCAAGCGAGTATTCTGAAAAAGTCGGGGCAAGCTCCAGCGCGCTCTTCGGGTGCGCCGCCCCGCACCATGAATAGATCAGTTCCGCCGCGCCGTTGCCGCAGAGGACGAAGCTCTCCGGGATCTTCTCGTACGCCGCGATCGCGGGAATAAGAGCACGGCAATAGGGGTCTGGGTAGCGGTCGAGCCGTGAAACGGCGTGAACGATCGCCGCCTTTACTCCCTCCGGGAGCCCGAAAGGATTGGTGTTGGCAGAAAAATCGAGGTCGATATCGCCCGCGTATATATCCCCGCCGTGGAGGTTTTTAGCGTTATAAAGCATGGATAAGATACAGCACGAGGAGCCGAAGCCCGCCGAAAATAACAAGAGAAAGAAGCGCGCTCACGAACATAATGACGTTTGCTCGTTTAATGTCCTCGGTTTCGATCTCGCGAAGAGGGTCGCCGATGAACTCCTTTTTATGGAGCACGCCGTGGTAATAAGCGTCGCCCGCGAGCCGCAGATTTAGCAGCCCCGCCATGACGGATTCGGTCTGCGCGGAGTTGGGGCTAGCGTGCTTACAGCGGTCGCGGCGAAAGATGCGAAATCCGTTTTTTATGTCAAAGCCGCAAATACCGCCCGCAAGCAGCATAATGAGCGCGGAGAGTCTTGCCGGAATAAAGTTGAAAACGTCATCCATCTTCGCGGGAACGAGACCGATATTCTTATACGGCGGCTCAACGTAGCCGAGCATGGAATCCATCGTGTTCACGGCTTTATAGAGCATCCCGAGCGGTCCGCCGCCTATCGCGAGGAACATAAGCGGCGCGATCACGCCGTCGGAGGCGTTCTCCGCAACGGTCTCCACCGCGGCGCGCGCAATGCCTTTTTCATCCAAAGCATTGGTATCGCGCCCGACGATCATCGAAACCGTGCGACGTGAAGCGGTGATATCGCCCGAATCAAGGGTTCTTTTTACCTTCATGCTCTCATCGCAAAGGGACCTCGCGGCGATGCACTGCCAGCACATGACGCTCTCTATGCCAAAGCCGAGCCACGGCGAAACGTGATAGCAAAGCATCAGCAGCGCCGAGGGAATGAGGAAAGCGAGCGCGGCGACGACGAGCCACAGCACGCCTCCCGCAACGTTTTCGCCGCGTTTCTTCTTCGGGAAGATGCGGCGCAGCAGCTTTTCGGAAAGCGAAATGAGCTTCCCCATCAGCACTACAGGGTGGGGGAGCCAATGCGGATCGCCGATCAGAAGATCTATGATTGCTCCCGCAAGGAGCGCATTTAGCGAACAAGTACCGAACATTACCTTTGCATTGTGAACACGTAAACGGGGTTCTGCGCGGTCATCAGGCAGTAACTGCCGACGGCGCGCGCTTTGGAAACATTTATGCAGACGGCCTCGGTCTCGGTGAAGCCGAACTCCTTCATACAGGACGTCAGCTCCGAAACGGTCTCGAGAGCGATCGCGGAGGCGATGATGCGCACAGCCGGGTTCTTTTCAAGAAGCAGCGCGACGATCTCCCGCATATTTCCGGAGCTTCCTCCGATAAAGGCGTGCGTCGGCGCGGGAAGATCGCGGCATGCTTCGGGTGCGGCGCCCTCGGCGGCGCTTACGTTTTT
>CALEPU010000059.1 GCA_937913075.1 uncultured Clostridia bacterium | reverse complement strand
GTGGATGCGCCGGTGCCCCGCGTATCCACCAGCAGGCTGACAGGCCGCGCGACACCGATCGCGTAAGCCAGCTGGATCTCACAGCGCTCCGCCAGACCGGCCGCAACCACGTTTTTGGCCGCGTAGCGGGCAGCATAGGCAGCGCTGCGGTCCACCTTGGTGGGGTCCTTTCCGGAGAACGCGCCTCCGCCATGCGGGGCATATCCGCCATACGTATCCACAATGATCTTCCGCCCGGTCAGTCCGGTATCACCGGCGGGGCCTCCGATGACAAAGCGGCCCGTAGGATTGATCAGGAAGCGGGTTTCCGGCGTGAGCAGCTCCGGCGGAATCACAGGCCGGATTACTTCCGTCTGCATGGCGGCAGCGATTTTTTCCTGGCTGATATCCGGATCATGCTGGGTAGACAGGACGATGGTATCCACCGCAGCAGGCTTGCCGTCCTCATACGCGATCGTGACCTGGGCCTTGCCGTCTGGCCGAAGCCAGGGCAAAACGCCCTGCCTGCGCACTTCCGCCAGTCGCCGGGTAATGCGGTGCGACAGGGCAATGGGCATCGGCATCAGCTCCGGTGTCTCCCTGCAGGCAAAGCCGAACATCATACCCTGATCGCCCGCGCCGATATCCAAGGGGTCGGCAAGACCGAGCTTCGCCTCCATGCTCTTGTCAACGCCGAGCGCTATATCGGGGCTCTGGCTGTTTATCGCGGATATCACCGCAAGGCTGTGCCCGTCAAAGCCGTACTCGGGCTTGTCGTAGCCTATATCGAGCACTACGTCACGAACGAGCTTGGGAATGTCGATGTAGCAGTTGGTAGTGACCTCGCCCATTACAACGACCATTCCCGTAGTCGCGGCGCACTCGCAGGCGACCCTCGAGGAAGCGTCGTTCCTTAGCATTTCATCCAGCACCTCGTCTGCGATATTATCGCAAACCTTGTCGGGATGCCCTTCCGTCACGGACTCGGAAGTGAAGAGCCTTTTTGTCTTTTCCATAAAAATACAACTCCTTAAAGCATATTTTGCCCCGCTGCGCCGGTGAGTGAAATTAAAAGGGGCGCTTGCGAGCGCCCACGTATAGGATCAATACCAACGCTCATCTTTGCGGAAGGTATAGCCCCCGCCGGAATTGGCACCTTGCCGCTAATGCGACAGGTTGCCGTGGCTTCAAAGGGCCGTTCCCTCAGCCACTCTCGATAAGGCAATATTCGTTTATAACACTATATCACACCGCGCGCGTTTTTGCAACACCGTGCGGCTGTTTTTTCGCGGATTTTATCGAAAATAAAAAACGTGATGCCGCGTCCTTCAGCCTAACCCGTACTTTGCGAGGAGCTCCTCGAGGGTGCCGTCCTTTTGCAGCTCGTATATCATCATATCCGCGAGCTGTGTAAACGCGGGCTCGTCGGAGGAGGATACGAAGCAATACTCCACCTCGCCGAGCGAATTGTCGTTGAGATAATACCTCGTCCTGCCCATATATTCCGCCGCATAGACCTCGAGGTATTTATTGATATAGGCGCCCGCCATCACCGCGCCCTCGATATCGCCGCGCATCAGCGCCGCCAGCAGCTCATCGTATGAGCCGTATTTTTTGAGCTCCATAGTCTTTGCCGCTTCGACGACGTAGGTCTCGTCGGGCTTTTCAAACAGCTTTTCAAAGAAGCTCTTTTCCTTGACGGCGGTCACCTCGCTCTTATAAGCGGAGAGGACGTCCGCCGAGGGCGTATCCTGCACGTAGCCCAATACCAGCTCAGTAGGATCCGATGAAACGAGCTCGCTCTTCAAGGTTACTATCCGCACTTCATCCTTATAGTATGGGTAAGAATATGAGTATGAGCGGCTTTTGCCCTTGGGCAGGAGAGCTATCGCCATATCTATACTGCCGTCGGATATCTTGGAGGATACGGTCTGCGAGGTGCAGATGAGGAATTTAATGGGATCCTCCGACTCGGGCAGCACACGCTGCGCAAGCAGACGGGCGAGCTCCTGCTCCAAGCCCTCGCCGCCCTCGTTGAAGCCGGGCATATCGTCCCTTACGCCGACGTATAATATGCCCCTCTCGCGAGCTCTGCTAATTTCAACGGAGCTCATAAGCTGTGTCTCGGGTTTGAGCAGCACGCCCGCTATCACCAAAAGCAGTACGAACGCAAGCGCGGCAGCGCCCATGCGCCACCGGCGCCCTTGGTGCCCCTTGAAGGTGATATGCAGATTCAGCCGTGAGCCGAGCCTCTTGAACAGCGCGTTCTCGCTCTTGCCGCGGCGGTATGGGTTGCGTCGCATTCTTAGTTACCTTTTAACGTCTGCGTTGCTGATATATCGCTTTTGCATAAGGCAAAAATATCGCTTGGCGTAAGCCATATATCGCAATGCGGATTTTCGCATTATATCGCGCCCGCTGATAGCGGGCATATCGCACCACTGTATCTGACGGCAGATCACTGTATCCCGCCGTTCTTTTTTGCAGTTGTAACCGAAGCAATCAACTTCCTTCGTATGGTGCCACATTTTGTCACGACTTGTCTGTACTGCTCCTCGGACAACGACCCCACCTTATATAGCAGCTCAATCCAGTACTCGGTCTCATAGCATTCTTTAAGCGCTATTTCCAACTTGTGTACGAAATCAGCTCTGCTTTGGGCATAGTGCGCCTCATGCGCATTTGCTCCAATGGACGAACATGATCTTAAAAGTTGGTTGACGAAAATAGCCTTTGCTTTAATCTTTTCTGACAGCTCGACTATCTCGGCGGTCAGCTCGACTGCTAAATCCTTAATGGTTTGTTCGTTCATGGATAGTGCCCTCAACGTTCTTGCTGCGCAAGCTACAATGCGATATAGCGCTCTGTGCTGCGATATATTTGCCCTGCAAATGCGATATAGCGCTCTGCGCTGCGATATATTTGCTCAGCAAATGCGATATAACGCATCTGCGTTGCGCTGCGTATATACATTCGCTGCGCTCATTTGGGATATGATATCCCAAGGGGGGAGCCGTATCGTTTAAAACGCCTTACGTCGTTTCAACAACTCCATGGCCGTGCCGGTATAGCTGTCTGTTATCCATCGCCCACTGTCTTTCGGTGAAGTCGCCTATTTTGACTGCGCCGAGGGCGTCGAACATCTCATACATCCTCGCGTCGAGCATATCTATATCGGAAACTATTTCCGCCTCGGGGAACATGGGGAATTTCGGCGAGCCGAAATCCGGCTGACCGTGATGGGAGAGCAGTATATGCGAAATGAGCGTTGTAAGCTCCTCGGATATTTGCAGCTCCGCCGCCGCCTGCTCCACCATTGATACTCCCATGCTGATATGCCCTATTAGCTGACCGCGAGTGCTGTATGCCGTGGCGACGCCGAGCTCGCCGACGACCAGCTCCTCGGTCTTGGCGATATCATGCAGTATTATTCCGCAGTAAACAAGGTCGCTGCTGAGCTCCGGGTAGAGGGGCTTGTAGACCTCGACCACCTTTTTGGCAACGTCGAGCATGGTGCTCGTATGGAACATCAATCCGCATCTCTGCGCATGGTGCAGCTTCAGCGCGGCGGGATAGCAGGCTATCGCATCCTTGCGCGTGCGCAGCAGGTATTGAGTCAGCCGCGCAAGCTCGGGATCGGCAAAGCCGCCCGCGAACTCGTATATACTGCGGTAGAGCTCCTCGCCGTCAACCGGAGCGGACGGGACTATCGCGCTCATATCCACATCGTCCTCATCGCGCTTGTGACGGATGCGGTCGATCTTTAACTGCTCTATATCCTTCCAAAGGTTTATTGTGCCGCGAACCTTAATGATATCGCCCATCGAATACAGCCCGTGAGTCGCCGTGCTGTAATCCCAGAGCTTGGCGTTTATCTCGCCGCCAGCGTCGGCAAGTATAAAATCAAGATAATCGGCGCCCTTTACATTGCTCTTGACCTGCACGGACTTGACGAGGCAAAACCCCTCGACAGCGCCGGTGGCATGGTTTATGCAGTTGGAAAGCAAATTCATCCTGCCCATAGCTTACTCCTCTTCTCGATTCAATAACACATATTTACCGTGCAAGCCGACATACGGTACACCGCGCCTTCGTCCGGCACAAGCGTGAGCGTGAGCACCAGCTCTTCCGCTCCGCTCCTCTGTACCAGCACCTCCGCCTCCGTGAGAAGCACTCCCTTGTCATCCGTCTTCTCGCGCACGCTCTTTATCGTATACGTATATGCCGAATTGTCGGTGCGCATTATGTAGTAGCTGCCGTTGCGGAAATAATAGGTCTGATCTGCATCGGCGTCGTACTTGCGCCTCATAACGTCCATGATTTTGATATCGCCGAACACGCCGCAGATCGCTTCGTCGGCGCTCTCGCTCGAAAGCTTGCCGAAGCCCTTTACCTCGCACTCGTCCAGCTTGTCGCTGAACAGGCAGAACAGTATGTACTCCAGCCGCGCAAACTCCGTGTTGCCTGTGTTGCTGAACTCGCCGTACTGACGGAACGCCGCCGCAAGCTCCAATATCCTCTCGCGCTGCGCCTCGGTCAAGCCGTCCGTCTGCGCCTCCGTCGGCTGCACGGCTTCATTGCCGCGCCGCCCGTCGCAGCCCGCTAAACAAAATACAAACAATACGCTCATCACCGCCGCGACTACCGCCACAGCAATGCTCTGCACGCTCCTTGCCATACGCTTCACCTCCATATCGCAACTTTTATTTTAACATATATAAAACCCCGTGTCAAAGATATTAACGCGGAGCTTTACATTTCTGTTAACGGAGGGGAAAAGCCGCTCCTCTGCGGCTTCGGGAGCCTATTTGCTGTCCGAGCGGCGCAGCCAATCCCTGCGAACGAGCAGCGTGAGGAGCACCGCGACGGCTATCCAGAAGAAGAACATCAGCGATTTGACGTTGAGCCTGTTTGCGGTAACGAGCAGCTCGGTCATGGAGATGCTCGGCAGCACGGAAAGGTAGCCCGCCCAATCCTGACCGAAATAATAGAGCGCTCCGGGCACTATAAGCGCGCCGGCTCCGAGGAGAACAGCCTTCTCCCATGTGTTGACCTTGGAGCTGAAGTAGGCGACGATATGCGCCGCGGCGAGCATGCCTATAAAACGGGCGACGTAAAGCACCGCGAGGAAGGCGCCGAAGCTCATAACTATGGGGAATTCCGCGAGCGCGTTTATATTCTGTATCGGAGCTTTAAGCAGCTCGGCGCCGAAGGTATCGGTCGCAACGGTTATCCATTCCCTGAGATAAATGCCGCACCAGAGCAGCAGCGTCTCAAAGAAGACTATTGCATATTTTGCCCGGAGCACCTTTTTTCTGCCGCCGCTCGTGGAGCGCAGCAGCAGCTCCGTGCCCGTCTGCCGCTCGAAAGCGAATACCGGCGCGACGCAGAAGATCATGAACGCGAGCGCGACGAGCGCATTCCAGTTGGGGATGGGCCATGCCTTTTCTGCGAGGAAGTTGTTCATAGCGGTCTGATTGAGGAGCCAAGGCTCGTAGCCCCGTGCCTGCGCATTCTCCTTCACGGTCTGCGCTTCGCCTTCAAGCCTTGCAAGCGAGCTGCCGAACTCGGAGCCGACGCTCGGATGCAGCTCAAGCTGTATGTGCGCCGTTGCAAAATATTCTTCGGTCTCTTCGTTTACAGGACCCTTCGCCTCGTTCAAATACTGAAGGTAGACGTAATTCTCCTCCATGTATTCATAGCTCGTATATCCGAGCTTTGCGCCGAAGAATATGCCCGCGGCGAGGAATATCACCGTGCCGCCGAGTATCAAAAGCTTATAACCCTCGAACCCGCGCAGGCTTAACCTGCGGCGGAAGAAATCGCAGATGCGGTTCCAGAGCAGTATCGCCCTGCCGAGTATGTTTCTGTTGCCGTGGGGATAACGCTTGACCTGCAGCAGCACCGTACCGACGCCGAGCAGCACGAACAGCACAATAAAGAGCGTCAGCAGCAGCGGGAATACCCCGACGGGATGCTCGAATACGTTCATATTCAGGTATTTTGAAAGCGGCTCGAACGGATATATGAACGAGAAGAGGTTGACGTATTTTAATATGCCGAACTTGTGCTGCCCGTCTATCAGCGTATACGCGGCGTACTCCACGCCGAGTATCGCAAGCACCATGAACCAGGAAAGCTGTATGTTGCTGACGAAGCTCAGTACGAACCAGAATATCAGCCCTATCAGTATGCCGCATGCGACCTTGGCCCCGAGATAGGTCATGAGCCATTGCCTTATAGTCATGTGGAAGGTGCAGCTCTTGAACCATTCGAGCGACTGAACGGACCTGCCGAGCTCGTTCTGTCCTCCGAACAGTGCGAAGGACACGGCAAGCAGCGAAATGTATATCACCGCAGTGAAGAAGACCGAAGCGCCGGCAAGTATGCCGAGTCGGGAGAGCGCGAGCCGGAGCCTGCCGCCGGGACAGCTTCTTACGAGCGAGCAGAGCCCGTTCTTCCTATCCTCAAAGAAGGCTATGACTATCACAACTATCACCGCAAGGTAGAGAATGTCGGCGGTGCGGTAGCTCAAAAAGGTCTCGACCGCACGGTTGTTGCCGAACTCCGCCTCTATGCCCTCAAGCGCTACGAAATCCTTTGCGGTCTTTTGAATATTTCGGTAGGAGAAGCTGTTCTTGTTCTTGCCGAATATAGAAGTGCCGGACATCTTTTCCGCCTGGGCCTGAACGTTTGCGAGGTAGTTGGGGTAATCCTTTACGTGGTGGGCGGCGGTTTTAAGATCGGTCGTCTGATTTAGCCCGCCCTGATACTCCTCGTCGAGCAGCACGATCGCGTCGTCCAATTCAAGGCTGCAATACTTTTCAACGTCCTCGCGGTGCTGCTCAACATTGCGTATCATCCATCGCCAGCCGTCGCGCAGGTTGCCGTACATGCGGTCGAACATGAACAGCGCAATGCAGACAATGGGTATCATGACAAGTATGAACAGCCGCTTTTTATCGGATAATATCCTTCGCAGCTCATTCATTTTTACTGCCCTCCGTTTCCTGCTCGGCAAGCTCGTCGCCGAGGTAGTGGAGATACACGTCGTCGAGCGTGTAGTAGCTGCCCATCAGCGGCTCGGTATCCTCGGGCAGTGAGGAGATAAGCTCCTTCGGCGAGCCGGACTTCATCAGCCTGCCCTCCTTTAAGAGGATTATGTCGCCCGCTATCGCCTCGATATCGCTGACGATATGCGTTGCCAGAAGCACTATGCGATTTTGCGAGAGGTTGTATATGTAGTTGCGCAGGCGCACGCGCTCCTTCGGGTCGAGACCCGCCGTGGGCTCATCCAGTATCAATACCTTCGGCTCGCCGAGCATCGCCTGCGCCAAAAGCACGCGCTGCTTCATGCCGCCGGAAAATGAGGATATCTTGTGATGCCTTACGTCCGCAAGGTTCGTCAGCTCAAACACGCGGTCGAGCTCGCTGCCGAGGCGCTTGCCGCGAATGTTTTTGAGCCTTGCCATATATGCCACAAAGCTGTCAGCGGTCATGCTCTCGTAAAGCCCCTGCTGCTGCGGCATATAGCCGAGCTGCTTGCGGAACTCGTCTCCGAGCTTTAAAATCTCCGTTCCCCCAAAGGTTATCTCGCCCGCAGTGCGCGCAACGTTGTCTGTAATGAGGTTCATCATGGTGCTCTTGCCCGCGCCGTTTGCACCCAGAATACCGTAAATGCCTTCGTGGAACGTGTAGGTGAAATCGGAGAGAGCCGTCTTCGTGCCGTAGCGCTTGGTAAGTGAGGTGAGTTTAAGTTCCATCGGTGTAGCCTCCTTGTTTGGTTTGATATCAATTATATGAACGAGCGGTCTTGCTCTTGTTATCCGGCGGGTTCGAGATCGGCTCAACGCGAATTATACCGAGCGGTATCTTTTCAAGTATGTATTCTATCATATTCCACGACCGTTTGCAATACTTTTTTTCGAGCACGGCT
>CALEPU010000058.1 GCA_937913075.1 uncultured Clostridia bacterium | reverse complement strand
GGTGCGTGAGGCGGGAAGCACTGCGCGTTTATACAAAGGCAAATATTGATCATCAAAAAATTTATCGATGCCTGATCCTATGTCTACATAACCCAAATCGTTTGCACTACTAAAAAACAATGTCGCTGGAGATGTCGATCCAATAATGTTCACTGGATTTGGACCTTTTTTATAGTTAAGTAAATATATCGCTTGTAGTTCGTTAAAATTATTGGTTGCCGCGTCTTGTTGCAAAAATAATTCATAAGTACGTGCTAATTGTTCGTGGTCTGGATTATTATCATGCAGTGCTTGTAAGTCTGTTTGTTTATCCCATACAATTATGTCAACTTTTTCTTTATGTTTTTCATAATCGAAGAATATTTGTCCAACATCTAAAGAATCGGAAACCATTTTATTATAAATTGTATTCCCGCCAATATTTGCATAGTTACCTTTGTCATTTTTTTGTGCTACAAATTCAAAAGCAGTTTTTACCAAATTAATTCTTGCAAATGGAGATGGAATAGACGTAATTTGTTTTGCCGCAGAATGAGCATTTTACCGTGTCTTTGTCGTTATATTTTGCCATTTCTGTCTCCTGTTAAGGTATTTTGCGCTCAACGCTTGGAGGCGACTATCTCGTCTATCAAGCCGAACTCCAAGGCCTCCTCTGCGGAGAGGAAGTTGTCGCGCTCGGTCGCCTCGGCGATGACCTCGATGGGCTTGCCGGTACGTGCGGCAAGTATCTCGTTGAGCTTCTTGCGGGTTCTTATTATGTGGTCGGCATGTATCTTAACGTCGCTCGCCTGACCGTAGGCGCCGCCGGAGGGCTGGTGTATCATTATCTCGCTGTTGGGCAGCGCGCGGCGCTTGCCTTTTGCCCCCGCGGCGAGCAAAAACGCGCCCATGGAAGCCGCCAAGCCGACGCAGATAGTCGAGACCTCGCATTTTAAATACTGCATGGTATCGTATATCGCAAGCCCTGCGGAAACGCTGCCGCCGGGGCTGTTGATGTAGAGGTAGACATCCTTGTCGGGATCGTCCGCTTCAAGGAACAAAAGCTGTGCGATGATAACGTTTGCCTCGTCGTCGGTGATCTCGCCGCCGAGGAAAAGTATCCTGTCCTTTAAAAGACGGGAGTAGATGTCATAAGACCTTTCGCCCTTGTTGGTCTGTTCGACCACTATGGGTATTAAACTCATGCTTCCTCCTTTTCGGTAACGACCGCGCTCTCCTTCAGCATGCGGACGACTGCCTCGTAAAGGGCTGCCTGCGCATACTTGCCGCGGTTTTTGAGCTCCTCCTGAATATCATCCTCGGTGAGGGGACGGTTCTTCTCCCCGCTGCCGTAAGCCTTAACGGCGGACTCATAATCGGCGTCGTTGGGCTCGACCTTTTCTTCATTGATAATAGCCTGAATGACGCTCCTCGCTCTTATCTGATCCTCGGCGCGCTTGTGATAATTCTCGTGTACCTCCTCGGCAGAGGTGCCCATGGAATTTGCAAAATCCTCAAGAGTAGCGCCGAACTGGGCAAGCTGCTCTTCAAGCTGATGCAGCTCCGCGTGCGCCTCGGCGTGAATGAGCTCCTCGTTGATATCGACCTTTGCGTTGTCGATGACCTTTTGCAGCACCGCGCCCTCAAAAGCGGCCTCGCGCTCGTTCGCCTTCCTAACCTCAAGCTCCCTGCGGATATCCGCTTTAAGCTCGTCGAGAGTATCGAAATCCGAGGTGTCGGCGGCAAAATCGTCGTTGAGCTCGGGCAGCTCCTCATAGGAGATCTCGTGTACCTTTACCTTAAATACCGCGGGCTTGCCTGCAAGGTGCTCGGCGTTGTAGTCCTCGGGGAAGGTGACGTTGACGTCGCGCTCCTCGTCGACCTTCATGCCGACCATCTGCTCCTCAAAGCCGGGAATGAACTGATGGGAGCCGATCACCATGGTGTAGTTCTCGGCGGTGCCGCCCTCGAACTGCTCGCCGTCACAGAAGCCGGCAAAGTCGAACTTTGCGGTATCGCCAAGCTCAAGGGGACGATCCACGGCAACGAGACGCGCCTGCTGATGACGCCTGTTTTCAAGCTCCGCGTCGATATCCGCATCCGTAACATTATACTCACCCATGGGTACTTCTATACCCTTGTACTGACCGAGCTCTACGGTGGGCTCCAACACTATCTCGGCTTCGATGACGCAGCCTTCGGTCTCGGAATAGGATACTACGGTGTAGCGGGGAGGAAGAGCGGGCACGAGGTCCTGCTCTGCGGCGGCGTGCGCGCAAGCCCTGTCGATGGCTATCTCAAGCTCCTGATCCCAGAAGCAATCTGCGCCGTAAGCCTGCTCTATCATCCTGCGGGGAGCCTTGCCCCTGCGGAAGCCGGGAACGTTGAATTTGGGAGCGAGGCGGCGATAGTCCGCTTCAATGGCCTGCTTGTATTCCTCTGCGCCGAGCTCGAAGGTCAGCTTGACCTTGCCGTTTTCAATGCTTTTAACTTCTGACATATATTCCTCCGTGGTAGGGCATAGCCCATTATTTATTGCTTTATCATGGGCGGCTTTACGCATCATCCCACATCTTAATATTCTATCATATTAAGACGGTTTTGTAAATAGGGAAAATAGCTGTGGTTCTACTCCCATTATCGTAACGGATTGGCGCAAGCAAGGCTGAGCTTTCCTGC
>CALEPU010000057.1 GCA_937913075.1 uncultured Clostridia bacterium | reverse complement strand
CGCTTGTAGGTAGCGACGCCTATCTTGACGCGTGCTTCACGCAGCCTTGAAAGCAGCGTGAAAAGCCCCTCGTAGGGCTCCGCCTGCATAAGAAATCTTTCGGCATAGTATTTGCGGAAGACGTTTGTCGCGTGCTCCGCACCGCTCCTATCGAGCCCGAAGGTCTCCCCCATGCTTTTGACCATGGGCGGGCCTATGAAGCCGCGGAGCACCGGCTCGGGCGGCATATCGTACCCAAGCTCCGCGACTGCGGCGCGCACGGCGTTCAATATGCCCCTTTGGGTGTTGAGCAGAGTGCCGTCAAGATCGAAAGCAACGGCGTCGTAATCCTTTATACTGCCCTTTATCATAAAAACTCCTTATAAAGCGACGGCGTCAGGAAGTCGAGTGCAACGCCGATGCGTTTGACCGCCCGCGCTATGCTCTCGTTCTCCCCGCCCGAGTGGGTATCGGTATCGAACCTCAGATAGCTGTCGAAATAGTTGCCGCTCTCATCGGCGGTAAATCCGTCAAAGCCGGCGACAGCGGCGCTTGTTATGCCGAGCTGTTTCAAGAGGGTCAACAGCAGCAGCATGGAATTGCCCTCGACCGCCTCATCCTCTGTAAGACGGGGATAGCTTATGCGATGATCAGCCGCATCCTCCTCGGGCATTATATTGGAGGTGATTATTACCCTTGCGGGCTTTGCTCCTCCGACGGGCTGCCTGCATTTACGCAGTCCGTGGAGCATGCGCCCGTAACGCAGGTTGTTACTGATGAAGACGTAGTCGGCCCTTATGCTCTGAGGGATATGGTTTGCGCTTATCACGATCGGCGAGACCTCGTCAACGTACCTTCTTATGCTGTCCTCATTGGCGGCGATGGAGCTGCCCGGGGCTAACAGCAGTATGCTCCTGCCCGCAAGCTCGGCTTTAAGCTGAGCCATATCCTCCTCATCGTTAACGTCGACCATGCTGTACTCTCTGTAAAGCTTTTCGATATGGTCGAGATGGAAGGCCGTGGTGCGCTTGTCCGGGTCTATCCGCGAGAGGATATCGTTTATCGCCTTCATTGAAAGCTGCTTTTTGCCGAGCAGCCATTTGGTGTACTCGGTGCGGCAGCGGTTGGAGGCTGAGATGAAGCCTATGAATGAATAGCCCCATGTCGCGCGCTCCTTGATGGGGTTAAGCTCGGTTGCGATTATATCCTCCAAATAGCTCACGTCGTAATCGGAGCCCATATTCTCATTCAAAAAATAGGCTATGAGCTCGGTGCAGGCGTTGCCGGAGTCCTTGCCCATGCCGTTGACGGTGGCGTCTATGATGACGCCCCTTTCGGTGGGATACTGCATTATCTCCATAGCGTTGGCATAGGCTATCTGGAAGCTGTTATGGGGGTGATAGCCTATTTTTGCCGTTGGCACAAGGTATTTATCGAGCAGGCGGAAGTATCGGAATACCTCCTTCTGGTACATGAGCCCGTAGGTATCGACTATGGAAACGGCAAACGGGGAAAGGGTATTTACCCTTTTTATCATGTGGATATACTCCTCGTCGGTATAATCCGTTATGGAGACCGGCTGCAAGAAAAGCTTGTAGCCCTTTTCTTTAAGGCTGCCGGCAAATTCCATCGCTTCCTCAAGGCGGGGTTTTTTGAAGGTGAGCCTTATGCCGTCTATCACCGAGTCCTTTTGATCGCAGATGTTTTCAATTCCGCAGACGCCGAGGTCTATCATGGCGACCTTCATCGGTCCGCCGCTCATATCGGTATCGTATACCCTTGCGATATCGGAAACTGTTGGGATGCTCGTCCTGTCGGGGCTGAAAGCATCCTTCGCCCTCAAATACCCGAGCTCAATAATGTCCACCCCCGAAGCTTTCAGGCGGGAGTAGATATTGATTATCGTATTGCTGCCGAAGGTCCAATCGACTATATAGCCGCCGTCACGCAGCGTGCAGTCGAGCAGGCTTATCCTCACTTAGCTCCCCTCCCCGAGGCGGTATTTTTTGAAGAGATACTCGGCGATCTCAAAGTCAATGGGGTTGTCGATATCGGTCGCCTCATAATAGTCGATCTCATACATGAAGGGTTTTTTTGCGACTATGTTGCGGTCATGCATCATGGTCTCCCTTGCTAATATGGAAAACGCCGCGTTCGGCACAAAGATATCCGGCAGATCCTGGCTGCGCGGCTGATGCTCGGGGTCGTAATTCAGGGGCTTGCCGTCAAGCCACATGAACTCCTTTAATTTGTGCGCTGAGTTGACCGAGGTGTATTCGCCGCAGTGCTGCTTGTAAAACTCTATCGCCTGCTCCAGCGTCTCGTCCTTCAAAAGCGGGTTGGTGACGTTGGCATAGACTATGACGTCTGTGTCGCAGTTCTCGGCCATATTGCAGAAGACCTCGCTCATAACGACGCTGTTCGATGCATAGCGGGGATCGCGTTTTACCGTCTCGACCCCGTAGCTTTTGCCTATATCGAGCATGGTATCGTCGTTTGAATTCAATACTATGCCGTCGAGGTTTTTTATCCTTAAAAGCTGCTCTAATTTATAATGAATCAGCGTTTTTCCGCAGAAGGGGCGAAGGTTCTTGTTCTGCACCCTCATTGAGCCGCTTCTGACGGCGACCAATGCCTTGACTCTCATATAATGACCTCCTCAAGCTTAATGCAATTATCATTCACGCACGCCCTCTAAGAGCGCGGCGCGCAGCGCTGCCTCGTCCTCCGGCACGCGGATGCGCGGGCATTTTTTGAGTATTTTCGCAAGGTAATCCTTGTATTCCTCGATTTCAAGCAAAACGTCCTTGCCTTGGAAGAGCTTGTACAAGAGCACCGTCCTCGGCGGCTCGGCAAGGAAAAGCTGCGGGGATATCGCCGCGTTTGAGGTGACCGATATGAGCAGCTTGCCGCCGACGTCATAATTGAGGCAGTAAAGCTCCCACGGCATATCGCTCTTGAATACCGATATACCCGCCTGTCGAAAGCGGTTCACGCCGTTGCGCGGATGCAGCTTTATCGCAAGCTCATCGCCCAAAATAGAACCGCAGAGCTCTATGAGCTCCTTATCGTTTGTTTTGAGCCCGTCCGCCTGATACGAAGCCTCGAAGAAGACCGCCTTTTGACGAAGCTCCTCCCCCTCAGCAACGCCGAATATCCCGTTGACGGCGGAGATGAACCTTGTATCATCCTTGGAGAGCTTGGGCATTGGGAGCACCGTTCTGCCGTCGCCGGCGCTGTAAAGCTCCGGCTCGTAAAGGTACATCGGCGCACGTATGCTGCCCAATGGCACTATGCCGAACAGCCGCTGCATACGCCTTTCAACGTCGTTGACGCAGGCATGATCCTTGACGTAGCTCATGCCGCCGTCCTCAAAGCGGATATGCTCTATATGCCTGTTCCTGCGCTGCAGCAGCACGAACAGCATCGAGATATAGTCGTCGAAGGCGGCGGTGATATAGCGGTCGTATTTGCCCTTGGGGATGGGACCCGCTTTTCTCAGTAGCGAGGAAGGATCGACCCTGTAAAGGTTGACCCTGAACCTTGTATGCTTGTACTGCTGTCTGAATATAAATTTTGAATTGACAGCATACACGCTGTCGAAAAGCCCGCTCTCTCTTATGCGCTGCGCCGTCCTCTCATGGTCGGGGCAGATATCGGAAATCACAACGTCGGCGGCGTCCTCGGAAAAAACGTTCATCCTGAGGTTCACGGCATTAAGGAGCTGGTATACCGAGTTGCAGATATAAAGGTCTTTTTTATGCTTATCCCTCTTCATTTTGCCTCCGTCAAACCTTCTGCCAGAAGAAATTGTAGGGCACTATACCGTAGGAATTGAGCGTGGAATAGAAGAAGTACGCCACGAATACCACGATCACAACGGTGCGCACGAATTCGTAATTGCGCTGATCCTGCTCGTACTGCATACAGATGGGCAGGAGCACCATGTACGTCCAGTTGAAATACATACTGATGCGGAAGAACTCCGCTATGCTCATGGCCGCCGCCTGAAACATGAGCCCCAAAAAGGCAAGGTTGTACAGCGCCTCGCGATGGGGCAGCTCTCCGACGACGGCGTCGTGATAGCGCATGCAGAAGACGTACATCACGAGCTGGATAACAAAGCCGGAGGCAGTATACTGCTTGGTGCTGTTTATGTAGTCCGTGACCTTGCTGTCGACCAGCTTGTCGGGCAGCTTGGAGAATATCCATGCGCCGATGCTGTTCCTGAATGCAAGCACTATTATGAAGAACAAGATAGCGATCAGCAGCCTCGCCCAGCTTATTTGGGAATTGGCGAGGGGGTAAATTATCAGGAAGACTATCGCCGACTGATGGAGCTGCCTTGCCAACAGAATAATTATAATGAACGGTATGAGCTGCCTCTTTACCACGAAGTAGTAGCTCATCATTACAAGCCCCATCGCAAGGCTCTGCCGCAAGCCGGTCATGGAGAAGAAGAACATGCCCATGCAGAATATGTACAGCATCGAGAAGGCGTAATCGGGGGATTCCCAATAGCAGATCATTGTTATGCCCGCCATGAAAACGAAGGAAACGAAGGCTATCCAAGCCTGCTGATTGGGTATTATCTTCGAAAACGCCCATGAAACGACATAGTAGGAGCTGTCTGAGAACCCGTTTGCGAAGCTGACCGCCTGCTTGTAGTTCATGCCGGTTACGCTGTTGAACCTCGCAACGTAGGTCTCGGTATCGACACCTACCGTTTCGTGCCTAAGCCCCGAAAACAGCAGCAGAGCCATTGTTATAATTACGAGGAAGGTCAGGTTGTTTGCGGTGCCGAAAATACGCCGTGACGTAAGTCCCAGCACAACAAGTATCGCAAGCACCGTAATGGGTATCAGCATGCGCCGCTGCCTCCCTTTAATTTCAAAAGCTCGGTATAAACTTCATACACCTGCCGTATGCAGGCGCGCTTTTCAAAGCCGGTCAGCGCGAACTCACGGCAGGCGGCAGTCATTGTATCCTTGCCCCTGTGTCTCAGCTCCCCGATCGCGCCAAGCACCGTATCGGGCTCGGTATCCTCTATAACGAGCCCGCAATCCCTCCCTACGAGCTCGGGGTTTGCGGTGGAATTGACCGTTATCACGGGAGTACCGCAGGCGAGCGCCTCCGCGGAGACCTTGCCGAAGCTCTCCTCCTTTGAGAGCGTGACGAAAACATCCGCCGCAGAATACCGTTCGGCAAGCTCGCTTTGGCTGTCGGTCGCCTCTATATGAGTAACGCGCGGCAGGCGGGAAAGCGCCTCCACGCCGCCCTGCGGCAGCCGTCCTATAATGACGAGCCGCATATCACCGTCAAGCCTTTCGGCAAGCCTCAAAAAAGCGCCCCAGCCCTTGGACTCGGACCATTGGCTTGCAGCGGCGAGTATCATATACCCTTCGCCCTTGCCGCAGGCGACGGCGTATCTCTCCCGAAAATCGGAAGGTGTGGGCTTGAAGATATCGGTATCTATCCAGTTATAGACACGCTTTATAATATCCGCATCGCCGAGTATGCTCTTCTTTGCCTCGTTCGTGATCCAATCCGATACGCCGATCACCGCGAGCGGACGGACCGCGGCGAAAAACCCTTGCTTGTCTTTGAGCAGCTTTTCGGTCCTGTCGAAGAACAGGCTCGGGATATCCTTTTTGAGCCTTGGGCAGTTACCGCAGGCCTCTTGCCATCTGTTACAGCCAGCCTCCGTATAATGGGTGCATTTGCCCGTGAACCACCAGCAGTCATGCAGTGTGACAGCGGCGGGTATTCCCCTGTGGGCAAGGTAGGAAAACAACAGCGGCAGAGAGATAAAGTTGGAGTGCAGATTGTGCAGATGGACTATATCGGGCTTTTCTCCTTCAAGGTATTTTATCAGCCTGCGGGTAGAGTGAGCGGAGTAATACCCCGCCTTGCCCGTGAGCCTTGCCATGGCAGAGTGCAGCTTAACACTTGCGGGCGAGCTCATGCAAAAGTCTCTCTCGCTGCCTTTGCCTGCAAAATAGACGGTCGTGGAGTCCACTCCGTATTCCTTCAAGCCCTCGTCAAGCTGTTTTACCGTCCGGCCCGTGCTTGCAAGCCCGTAGACGGCGTTTATCCTGACCACCCTCATATCAATCACCTTGCGCCGCTTTTGTAAGCTCTGAAAACAAACGCCCCTGCATGAGCTCCTTTTGATGCTGCTCCGCTCCGCAGTGCCAAGCCTTAGCGGCATATTCCCGCAATAATTCGGGATCGTCATACAGCCGCTTGACCTGAACGTACATATCATCCTTTTCCGTCACGGTCAGGGCGGCGTCATGCCTGACCAGATGAGCTATCGAAGCCTGCTCCGATGATCCTATCGCAAGTATGCACCTGGCAGCGTGCATATAATCCACGAGCTTCGTTGAGAACGAGAGCCTTACGACGAGCATATTGCGTCTTAACGTCGATTCGGCATGGACGAGTATGTCTGCGCCCTTCTGTATTTCGGGGATATCGGAGGCGGGCACGCCCCCCATGAGCTTGACCGCCGGCGTGGAAAGCGCCTTTTTCATGCCGCTTGTCATCGGCGTCATGGAGTAGATCAATAGCTCGGCAGCGGGTCCGCCTTTATCGCGGTATTCCTCATTGAGCCTTGACAGCGCACTCCCAAGCTCGGCAAGCGATCTCCATCTGTTTGCATACAGATTGCCCGTGTATACGAACCGGAGCTTATTATCCCTATCTTCGTTCTTATAAGCGGGCTCGCCCGAAAAATCAAGGCTCTTTGTAATGAGGGCGCAGTCGACCCCGAAGACCCTGTCAAACTCCGCCTTTGCGGTATCCGTCATTACAAAAAGCCTCCTGCAGCGTTTGATAAGCCTCCTGTGCGAGGCGCGCTTTATCAGCCTGTCGATCCAAAACAGCGGCGAAAGCTTTATCCTGCGGAGCGAGTAGATATCATCCCCGATAAATGCGCACACCGGCACGCCCATTTTTCTGCTTATCTTAACGCTTTCCCTGTCCAGATAGCAGGTGTCGTTCATCGAAACGAGCGCCACGTCCGGCGCAAACTCGGAGACAAAGCTTTGGAGCTCCTTCGAATGTACCCTGCCTATGCGCCATATCAGCTCCCTCATCCAGAAGAATATCTGGAGCCTTGCCGTCCGCATAAAATCAAAGCTCTTCTTCTCGTTTTTGTTCATACCGACAGCGGCGCCGGAGCCGACGATCACACGCCTGCCGGAGGGGAAGCTTTTGTTCAGCAGGTTCTTTAAAAGCGATTTCTCGGTCACCTGAAAGTACCGCATATCGAGATCGTTGTTGGGCTCGCCGTAGCCGAGGTAAAGGCTCGCAAGCTCGACGTTCTCCATACCGTGAAAGAAGTTCGAGAAGGTACTGCCCGCGCTGTTGCTCTTGTCGAGAGCGGAGCAGGACAGTATCAATACTCTGAGCTTTTCGTTTTGGCCGCGCTGCGTCACAGGTTCTCCTTATACCACTTTATTGCAAGCTTTATTCCGTCCTCGAAGCTGTACGAGGGATGATAGTCCAAGAGCTTTTGGGCGGCGGAGATATCGGCGTTGCTGTGCTTGATGTCACCAGCGCGATCAGGACCAAAGTTTGGCTCAACATCCACGCCAAGAGCTTTTGTCAGGCCGTAGTAGATGTCAAGAAGATACTCTCTACCACCGTATGCGATGTTGAAAGCTTCACCAGCAGCCTCATGAGGTGCAGCAGCGGCTTTAAGATTAGCTTCAATGACATTCTCAATATAGGTGAAGTCACGACTCTGCTTACCATCACCATTGATGGTAGGCTGCTCGTCGTTCAGCAGCTGCTTGATGAACTTGGGTATCACTGCTGC
>CALEPU010000056.1 GCA_937913075.1 uncultured Clostridia bacterium | reverse complement strand
GCTCGATTACAATATCTTCCGCAACTGCGCCTTCCTCGGCAACTCGACCTTTGACGGGCTTTACAAGTACGGCATCATAACGACCGGCAAATTCTTCACGAGGGTCGGGCTCAACATAAACACCATCTACACCACGCCCACCGCAACGGGCAGCGTGCCCATTATAGACGAGCTGTACGGCGGCTCCTATGAGGGCGTGCTTGTAATGCTCGGTCAGAACGAGTGCGGCTGGCCCAACCTTGACGTATTCATCAACAAATACGCCCAGCTTTTGAACGACATTTGGGTGAGGCAGCCCGGGTGCAAGATATTCATAGTCGGTCTGCCGCCCGTATCGAAGGCTGTTTCGGACAAGGGCGATAACGGCGTTACCAACGCGCACATCAACTACATCAACAACGGCTTAAAGCAGCTTGCCTCCTCCACCGCGAACGTCTGCTACGTGCCCGTGCCCTCCTCCTTCTACGGCAGCGACGGCGCGCTGCCCGCAGATGCATCGAGCGACGGCATCCATTTGAACATCGCTTACAGCCGCGTTTGGGCGGATCAGATCTGCGCCACCGTCACGAGCGTCTTGGGCTGAGGAACGCCTCCGCCCACTGAATAAATTATAAATTTAACCTTACGGGGGGAATAACACATGGCTGAAACCATTACACAGAGCGGTCTTTTTGACTGGAGCATGGGCGTGCTGAGGCAGCTTGAAGCAATTCGCACTCCCATATTGGACAAGCTGATGAGCCTCTTTACCGTGCTCGGTCAGGAGATGGCCTTCATAGTAGTCGGGCTGATACTCGTCTGGTGCATCGACAAGCGCTTCGGGTATCGCTTCCTACTCATGTATATGCTCGGCACCTCGGTCAATCAGGTCGTAAAGGCTATCTTCATGATACCCCGTCCGTGGGCTGTCGATCCCGAGCTTACGATAGTCGAGTCCGCGAGGGACGGCGCGACAGGCTTCTCCTTCCCCAGCGGGCATACGCAGTCCGGCGTTCTGATGTACGGCGGCGTCGCGGCTAAGATAAAAAAGGGCTGGGCGTATTTCGTCGCGTGTGCGCTGGCGCTGCTCATAGGCTTTTCGCGGATGTACCTCGGCGTGCATACCCCGCTCGACGTTATCACCGCGCTTGTAATGGGCGTCGTGATACTGCTTATCTGTATGCGCCCCAACTCCAATTTCGGCGAGAAGCGCGGTCCGTATCTCATTGCCGTCGGCGCGGTGCTTCTTTTATCCTTCGGGCTCGTGCTCTTTATTAAGAAAGTATGCGCCAATGCCGAGATACCCTATTACTCCGCGGATGAGGCGAAGCAGCTCGTTTCCCTCTGCTTAAAGGACGCATGGGTGCTCGTCGGCACCTGCGCGGGGCTTTTCCTGGGCTACGCAGTCGAGAGCAAATTCATTGATTACAGCACGGAAGCCGTCTGGTGGGTGCAGATAATAAAGGCGCTGCTCGGGCTTGCGATAGTCGTCGGTCTGCGCATGGTATTAAAGCCCTTGCTCGCTCACGTTTCCGACTCCGTCGCTATGGACGGCGTGCGCTACTTCTTAATGAGCTTTGTTGCCCTCGGCGTCTACCCCCTGCTCTTTAAGCCGCTTTCAAGGCTCGGTAAAAAAGCCTGATGACCAGAGAGGAAATTATCGGTCTGATGCGCGATGAGTTCGGCGCCGAGGCTGAATATCTTTGGGCAAGATACCCCGACTATTGCGTTTTCCGCCACGGGCATAACCGCAAATGGTTCGCCGTGTTGATGCGCGCTGCCGCCGATAAGCTGGGGCTCGAGGGAGCGGCGCGTGATATCCTCGACGTCAAGTGCGACCCGCAGCTCGTGGGCTCTCTTATCAAAAAGTCCGGCTGCCTGCCCGCCTATCACATGAACAAGACCTCGTGGATCACCTTGCTGCCGGACAAGCTCAGCAGCGCGGAGCTTATGGAGCTCGTGTCAATAAGCTTTGAACTGACACGCCGATAAACGAAACCGCAGGTATTAAGCCTTAATAAGAATACTTGAACGAACGATGCGGACTTGCTTTTGCAGGTCCGCATCATCTTTATTACAGCATATGAAAGCGCCGGCAGATGCATGCGCTTTCATTATAAAAAGTTTGAATTTCAGCGAAAAGTTATAGCTGCCTTTCTATATCTCTTCCGCCGTACATTATACGGATCACCGTCACAGTCTTCGTTTCGACGTCCGGTATATAGAACACAAGAAATTATCCACTGGCAATATCCTAAGCCCGAGGCTTGTCCAAGGTTCCCTTTCATAAATGCGGAAACGTTCGGGCATATTGTCAAGCGAAGCGATCGCTTGCTCCAGCCTGCCGAGCTGCCCGACTGCATTCTGCGGAGACTGCAAAGCAAAAGCAATGTACTCAAATATATCGCCGAGATCCTTTTATGCCTCCCGAGTCAATATGACGTTATAGCTCATACGCCGTACTTCCTGCGAATACCCGTAAATGCCTCATTAAGGGAAACGGTATCTTTCGCCTTCATCGAAGCATAGCCCTTTTCAAGCTCGGCGTCCATCTGCTCGGGCGTCATCAGCGCGGCGTTCATGGGATGCTCGGGAAGCTTGACTTCAAACGGGATACCGTTTTGAAGAATGATCTGCTTATAGAACATTGTTATTGCATTCGATGCGGGAATGCCCAACGCGCCGAGAATGGCTTCCGCCTGCTCCTTGACCTCGGGCTCGATCCTCGCGTATAGATTTGCTGATTTTGCCATGCCGAAACCTCCTTGTTATTCCTCACTCCTATTATACACTATTGTACTGACATCAGCAATACATTTTCCGAATTTTTTGTGCGGTGCTTTTAAACAGCTCGCCGATGCATAATGCAAAACAGTTCAAACTTTTCTCGCAGATTTCGATTGACAAAACGCTTCTTCAATTTCGATTTACAAAAGCTTCGCGGCGATTTACATATGCCCGAAATTGAGGTATAATCTTAACGGAATGTTCATAATTGAGGTGTATAATGATACTGGTATCCAAATGCCTCGCGGGGTTTAGCTGCCGCTATGACGGCTGCTCGAAGCCGGACCGGCGTATAACGGAGCTTGTAAGCAGGGGGCTTGCCGTGCCCGTCTGCCCCGAGGAGCTCGGAGGGCTTACGACGCCGCGGCTGCCGACGGAGCTTACCGCAACGGGCGAGCAAGTGCTTTTGGGCTGCGGCAGAGCCGTAATGCGCGACGGCACGGACGTCACGCGGGAGTTTATCAACGGAGCTTACGCCGCGCTTCGCATAGCCCGGGACTGCGGCGCGGAAAGGGCGATATTGAAGGCCAAAAGCCCCTCCTGCGGCAATGGGCTCATATACGACGGCTCCTTTACGGGCACTCTTAAAGAGGGCAGCGGGGTCGCGGCGGCGCTGCTTAAAAAAAACGGCATACAGGTGGATACCGTTTAAAGTACATTATACGAGGAGGCTTTGCATGGAAGAAAAGGATACCGTACTTATAGTTGACGACGACAAGCACATACTGCAAATTTTAAAGCTCTATCTTCAAAAGGAGGGCTTTGAAACGGCGCTTTGCGAGCGCGGGGACGAGGCGACAGCCGCCTTTGACGCCTGCTCGCCGCGGCTCGTAATACTCGACGTAATGCTGCCGGGCAAGGACGGCTGGGAGATACTGCGCGAGCTGCGCAGCATAAGCAGCGTACCCGTGATAATGCTCACGGCAAAGGGCGATATCACCGACCGCGTGCAGGGGCTCGACTGCGGCGCGGACGACTATATAGTCAAGCCCTTTGAGGCTAAGGAGCTCTTGGCAAGGGTCAAGGCAGTGCTTCGCCGCACAGCCGCAAGCCCCGAAGGGATAAGGAGCGTTTCGGTCGGCAGTCTCGAAGTTTCGCTCGACAATTACTCCGTGCTCGATAACGGCAGGTCGGTCGAGATGCCGCCCAAGGAGATAGAGCTTCTGCACTTTCTCGCCACGCATCCGGGCAGGGTCTACACGAGGGAGCAGATATTGGACAGCGTTTGGGGGTTCGACTTCTTCGGCGACAGCCGCACGGTGGACGTACATATAAAGCGCCTGCGCGACCGCTTCGGTGAACGTCCCGAGTGGCGGATAGAGACCGTGTGGGGCGTGGGATATAAGTTTTTGATAACCAAGGAATAAGGTAAACGCCGAGCAATTCGGGCTTTTGTAATGAAGCGGAGCTGTATCTGACAGCAGGGACGGTTCTTATTGTCAGAAAAACCCTTTCGTTCATTGCAAAAA
>CALEPU010000055.1 GCA_937913075.1 uncultured Clostridia bacterium | reverse complement strand
TTGAACTGGATCGGCTGCTCGCCCGCGGTCTCAAAATCCGAGACCTGCTTTACATGATAATCATCATAAGTATCAAGCTCCAGCAGATAGCCGCCGGTGATATCATGAGTCGTGTAGATCTCCGATTCCGCCGGCCAGATGATCTCCCCGGTGCAGGCGTCTATCTTGAAGAATGCTACCTTGCCGTGCCCGTTCGCATCCGCCTTGTTGTCAAGCGTGTTGCCGACGTAAAGGTAAGCGGTGTTGTTGGCGGGATCCTCCTCAAGGCAGGGGGTGGCGTTGGTGTCGTCCCAGATATCCTGCACCCAAACGGTCTTCATGGTGTTGACGTCGATGCACTGCATATAGCCCGCGTTGTCGCAGACGTAGAGGTAATTGCGCCAAGCGATCGCGCTCGATTCATAGCCGAGCCAGTAGCCGCCGTTATCCGTCCTTGCGGTATGATAGCGCAGCTTGATCATATTATCGGGCTTCATGGTCAGCGTGCCCGCTGCCTTGTCATACTCTGTATTGAGCTTGACACGGTAGAGTATGCCGTTCTCTCCCGGGTAGAAGAGAGTATCGGTGTCGCCGTCGATAATAGGCGCGGAGGCGTATGCGTGCCACGTCCTCTTGGCAAAGGGGTCGGGTTTTGCGCCGAAGGTCGCAAGCACCTTTCCGTCAATAAGCGAAATCGCGTAAGCCTTTGCCGCCTTGCCCTCGGCGGAATAATGATCGCCCTGACCGACGTAAAGCACGGGTATCCCGCGCGGATCGATGCTGCCTGCGCCCTTAAAGGGTACGCCCATGACTATCTTGTTCCTCGTCGGTTCGCCGGTCTCCATATCGTAGAAGTATATGTTGCCGTCCATAGTGGCGTAGATGACCTCAATGAGCCCGTCCTTCGCCTTGGCGCTGTCATACATATTCATTATCGCCTTGGTTTCGGCGTCCCAGCGCACGACGAGCGCCTGACCCGTCCAGCCGCTGCCCGTCCAAACGCCGGAGTATTTGCCGCCCTCGCCCTTGCCTACGCTGAAGGTCTCGCGGTTCCACAGAATTTGCAGCTTGCCCGTGCTTATGTCCGCAACGCCGAAGAATGGGTCGCGTCTGGCGCAGCTCCCGCGGAAGGTGGTAATACCCTCGATCTCGGCATAATCGGCGTCATTTGCAAAGCTTATCTTCTCCGCTGCTGAATAGCTGTTGGCAAGTAAGCCGCTGACCATCAGCTCGGTATAAAAGCCGTGCACCGAAGTCGTCGCGCTGCTGTGCGCCGCCACTTCCTTGTAATTGGCGGGAGGCACGGCGGTGGGAGCGGGAGTCACGGGGAGATCCGTTGCCTCCGGTCCCGCAGTCCCGTCAGTCGCCTGCTGAGTACCAATGGGCATTATGGGCACGCCCGAATTGTAGGCGGAGCCGGGGTCCTGCGTGGCGTCAGTGCCGGCGGAGTGATTTTTGTTGTGTATGGAAGTCGCCGCAAGCGCAATGAGTATGCCGACGGCTATAACACAGATTATCACGAGGAACGTCAGAAGACGCCTCTGCCTGTATACCGCCCTCCTGTTGGGTGAAGTCATATCTTAAACCTCCGTTTTTAAACTGACGTTATTATACAACCAATTCGCGTTTTGCACAATAGACAGCGGAGCCGTTTTGTGGTATAATACAGCTTGCGAAACGGCGGGGCCCAAACCGCTTAACGCGAAAGGAGCCTTATGCTGCAATCACGCATCCTGAAAACCTCGCTTACGCTGCTCGCCTGCTGCATATTATTGCCGCTTGCGGGCTGCTTCGGGGCGAACATCCATACCACTGCGAGCACGGTCGAGTCTTCCGGCGAGACCGTTGCTCCTTCTGCGACAGAGGCGCCGCAAACGAGCGCCGGTGAGGAGGATAATATGTCAACAGAAAAAATCATTGCCACTATCGAGGTCGAGGGTTACGGCACAATAGTGTTGGAGCTCTATCCCGATATCGCGCCCCAGTCCGTCTATAACTTCTGCGCGCTCGCAAGGAGCGGCTTTTATGACGGCACGATATTCCACCGCGTCATAAAGGGCTTTATGATACAGGGCGGCGATCCCACGGGCACAGGCACGGGCGGCCCCGGCTACTGCATCAAGGGCGAGTTTGCCGCCAACGGCTGGAACAATCCGCTTAAGCATACGAGGGGCGTCATCTCCATGGCGAGAGCTACCCCGTATGACAGCGCAGGCTGCCAGTTCTTCATCTGCCATCAGACCGCCGCGCATCTTGACGGCGCTTACGCCGCCTTCGGTACGGTAACGAGCGGCATCGAGGTCGTGGACGCCATAGCCAACGTAGCGACTGGCGCCGCTAACAGACCCTTAGAGGAAGTGGTCATAAAGTCCGTAACCGTCGAGGGTCCCGAGCTCCCCGAGCCTGAAAAGCTCCCCGGCAGGTAAGTTAGGCATCAGCAAAATAATTTGATGACAAAAGGCACGGTATAACGCCGCGCCTTTTATCGTTGGGGTGCAATACAAATGGGGTGTGTATCGATCAAGCCCCTATGGGGAGGGGCAGCGACCGCAGCGACGGTTTACGCCCTGTGGCTCCTGCGGGAGCGCTTTGCAGCAGCGGCGGATAAGCCGGAGGCAAGCAGCAGCCCTACGAGCACGCCCGGGATCATAAAGCAGAAAAACATTCCGAAGTAATTCATATCATTATCTCCTGTTCAAAAACTTGTCCTTTTTGTTTGAGCCGCATCGCAGCGACTCTCTTTCAACTGCAATGCCATTATAGTTTCCGAAAAAGATACTGTCAAGACATAAAATGGTACTCAGGTGAGAAATTAATAATATATTTTCGCAAAACCTTGAATAATGTTTCCTTGTAGGATACAATATGTAAGTAAAAAGTTTCCTGCGGGGGTGTTGTTTTGAACCGTTTGAAGGAGCTGCGCCGCGCGCGCGGCATCACACAGGACGCTCTGGGCGATATGCTCGGCGTTAAAAAGGCGGCTGTCTGCAAGTATGAGACGGACAGGGTAGCTCTGCCCGCGCATATACTCCTGCGCCTCGTTGATATTTTCGGCGTCAGTGCCGACTATATCCTCGGCAAGGATGAGGTCACGCCCCTGCCGAAGCACGCGAGGGAGCGTCTGCATGGGGCAGAGGCTTCCATGCACGGCGCAGACGCCGTGGCGGTGCCTCTCGTTGGCATGGTGCATGCCGGCGAGCCCATGCTCGCGGATGAGAATATAACCGATTACATACCCGTCGCAGCTGGCGAGGTATATGACGGCGATTACTTCTTTATGGAGGTCGTAGGAGACTGCATGACGGGCGATCACATTGCCGAGGGCTCATACGTGCTTATAAAGCGCGAGCAGGAGCCGAGGGAGGGCAGGATCTACGTCGTGAGGTTGGGCGACGAGGTGCTGCTCCGCAGGATAAAGCGCATCAAGCGCAGCATTGCGCTTATTCCCAGCAACCCCGCTTACGATCCCATGATCGTCGGCGAGGGCGATATCAATATCATCGGGCGAGTTGTCGAGTGCAGAATTCGCCTGTGAATACGGTCTTATAATTCATTCCTCCTGCGTATCTTAGTATTAACTCAGCAATGCAGGAGGTTTTTTTATGGATAAGGATAACAGGCTCGAGCTGACGGGATTTGTTTCCCGTCCCGATAGATCGGCGCAAAGGAGCGAGCGCAGCCGCAGGCTGTATATGAGCCGCATGACCCCCAAAACGCCCGTGCAGCAAAAAAGCGGCGGAGCGCTTTACCTTTTTATTCGCCTCGGCGTGTGCGTGCTTCTGCTTATAGGCGTCGTTGCGCTCAAGCTCTCAAACAGCGAAAAGGGGGCATCGGCGCTTGCCGTGATATCCTCTGCACTGGGTGACGATATTGAACAGCAGCCCGAGGAGCAGCAGCGCTTAGGTCGTCTGCGCTTCGTTAAGATCCCTTCCATAATCGAGGTTTTCGCACCCGGGGCAGGACCTTCTCTTCCGAGCGACGCAAGGGATATCGCCGCTCTTGAAGAAGGAACGGTGCTCAAAGCTTCGGTATCCTCCGGCGAGGACGTAACATCGCCCTGCCCGGGCGTTGTACGCATGACGGGCAGCGATCCCGTTTACGGCGCATTTGTGTGCATCAGCACCGAAGACGATACCGACGTCTACGTTATGGGGCTCGAGAGTACGACCGTGGAGCAGGGTCAGCCGGTGACCCGCGCCGCGATACTCGGCAGTGCAGGCGGGGAGGGCACACTGTATTTTAAGGCGCTGCACAGCGGAAGACCGCTTGACGCGGCGGAGTTCTTCGGCACAGGCTCCATGCAATGAGGCTGGTAAGCTGTCGCGGCGTGCTTATTACGTGCTCGCCGCTGCTGCTTTTAGCCCTGCCCGCAGCATACGTTGCAATGGGAGCGCAGCAGCTCGCCTGTGCGTTCATTGCCCTTTCAGTACATGAGTGTGCTCATGCCGCCGCTGCGCGGAGGGCGGGCTGCCGCGTGGAGTCGATGGAAATTCAACCCTTCGGCTTCGTTGCCCGCATCGACTGCCGTTATGCCTCGCCGCATGACTCCGCAGCCATATTTGCCGCAGGACCGGTCGCAAGCCTGTGCCTTGCCGCTGCCGCAGCGCTGATAACGAGCTATGTCCCGCTGCCAAGAGCGACTGCGGCGCTCCTCTCGCGTTTTTCAAGTCAAAACCTCGTTATAGCCTTTGTCAATCTCATGCCTGCGCTCCCGCTGGACGGCGGACGCATAGTAAGAGCGCTTCTGGGCTTCGAGTCGGCATACACAAAGAAAAACAAAGAAAGACTCGCTTCGCGTGTGCTCGCTGCCATGGGCTTGACTGTCGGCGCTCTGCTCGTCGCGGCGTTTGCCGTGCTTGCGCACTCGGGCAGCCTCAATCCCACGCTGCCCATAATGGGGGTCTTTTTGATGATCGCCGCCGTGAAGGAGCTCTCTTCGCGGGATATCCCCGCAGTACGTCACAGGCATTTTGGGGAAAAAAGCATGCTGAATGTCAAACAGATCGCAATCGGCAGGCAGGCGACTGTCGCCTCCGCGCTTCGCAGTCTGCCGGCCGGTGCCTATGCCGTCGTCAGCGTCGTAGACAGCTCCATGCGGTGCATGGGCACTCTTGATGAGGGCGAGCTTATGCTCGCGGCGCAAAGCCTTGGCGCCTCGGCGACTCTCGGCATGGCGGTTGCATACTGCGGCAAAAGAGTGTTATAATCAAGCAGTACTGTAAAGGCATGAGACTTAACTATCGGAGTGCGTAATGACGGGTGATTTTAATATTATCGGCAGACAGGGCGCGGCAAGGCGCGCATCATTTGAGACGGCGCACGGCGTTATTGAGACGCCCGTGTTTATGAACGTGGCGACGGCAGCCGCGATAAGGGGCGGCGCGTCGACTGACGACCTTTTAGAGGTAGGCTGTCAGGTCGCACTCTGCAACACTTATCATCTCAACGTCCGTCCCGGCAGCGCCCTTATAAAAAGGCTCGGCGGACTTCACGGGTTTATGAATTGGCGGCGTCCCATTTTGACCGACAGCGGCGGCTTTCAGGTCTTCTCGCTCGCAAAGCGCCGCAGGATAACGGAGGAGGGCGTTAGGTTCACCTCCTATATCGACGGTTCAAGCATCTTCATGGGACCGGAGGAGTCCATGCTCGTCCAGTCCGAGCTCGGCTCCGATATAGCAATGGCGTTTGATGAGTGCGTCGCAAATCCCTCGCCCCATGCCTACGTCAAAGCCTCGGCGGAGCGCACGACCCGTTGGCTCGATCGCTGTATTAATGAACATGAAAGGCTCAATACCCTTCCGGATACAATTAATCCTTCACAGCTCCTCTTCGGCATTAATCAGGGCGGCGTTTTTGAGGATATAAGAGTCGCTCACATGAAGCAGATAACTTCAATGGGTCTGCCCGGCTACGCCATAGGCGGGCTCTCCGTCGGCGAGAGCGCGGAGGATATGTATCGCATTATAGAGGCTGTCGAGCCCTTTATGCCGCAGGACAAGCCGCGTTACCTCATGGGAGTAGGCACGCCGGTCAACATATTGAACGGCATTTACAGAGGCATAGATTTCTTCGACTGCGTGTTCCCGTTAAAGGGCGCGCAGCATGGAAACGTGTATACTTTTTCCGGCAGGATGCGCCTTTTAGCCGAAAGGTTCAAGTACGACGAAAGACCCATCGAGGAGGGGTGCACCTGTCCCGCTTGCCGCAGCTATTCAAGAGCGTACATCCGCCATCTTTTGAAGGCTGACGAACGCCTCGGCATGCGCCTGTGCGTATTGCATAACCTGCATTTCTATAACGATATGATGACGCGTGTCCGCAAGGCGATAGAGGAGGGCTCATTTGAAGCGTTCTTCGGCGAGTATGCGGTAAAGCTTGATACGGTGGCGGAGTAAACAAAAAAAGTATGGCGGGAGAACAGCCTCTCACGCCATACTGCTCGGTATAAAGCTCCCAAAAATTATCACATACTCCACAAAATTCCCGCGAGCTGAACCAAAAGCGGGATCGTTACAACGCAGAACAAGGTCGATGCCGCCACCGTCTCTACGGCGTAGGTATAGTCTTTATCATGAAGACGAGCATACACCGCAAGGTTGGAGCCCACAGGACAGGCGGCGGAGATCAGCATGCCGTAGCGGATATCGTTGCCTATTCCGGGTATTACCGTCAGCAGAGCCAACACGATAAGCGGAATAAGAACGAGCCGAACGGCAGAGACGGCGTATAGCTTGCCGCGTTTCAGCATCTTCAGAAAACTGCATTGCGCAAGATACACGCCGACTGCGAACATGGCAAGAGGTGTGTTCAGACCGGCGCAGAAGTCCAAAGTCTTTGTGAGGACGGAGGGCAGCGAGAGCCCCGTAAAAAACAGGATAAGCCCCACGGCGATGGCGATCATAAACGGCGCCGTGAGGACCTGTTTTGCGTTCAGTCCCGTCTTTTTGCCGGTCAGCAGGGATACGCCGTAGGACCATTGGAGCAGATTCAGGAACGCGATGAACGGCGCGATATAAAAGACGGCGCCGTCGTTCAAAATGGCGGTGATCAGAGGAATCCCGAAGAAGCCGGGATTGGAAAACGCCGCGCCGAAGGATGCGATCGCATCCTTTTTGAAGCAAAGTCTTGCGACGAGAACGCACACAGCGAGAATGACCGCCGCCGCTGCCATACTGATGAGCAGCCCGATCATCCGCTCGGTCGTCCGCTCCACCAGGAAACCCTTGACAATGACGGCAGGCAGTGAAACATAGATCAGCAAATTTCCGATCGTCTTACCGCCCTCGTTTGATATTTTCCCGGCGCGATAGGCGGTAAATCCTACGGCGGCAAGCAGAAACATGATTAAAACCTGCCGCAAAAGGATCAGTGTTGTTTCCATGAATATCCCTCCAGGTTCGTATTTTTTCAATTAGAATGCGCTTCGGGCAGTTAAATCATCCCGAAGCGCGCATAATCTCTTATGATTTCCCGTCCTTTGGTTCCGGAAGGGTGATGAGAACGATCATACAGGCAAGCGGCAAAAGCAGCAGCCAGCAGGAGCAGGATACTGATAAACAGCAAGCCTTTGTTGCTTTTATCCTTCCGATGATGCCCATACACATTCGCCAGATAGATCCCCACAGCAAACGCCAGCACGATAGAAAGCGTGGCGAGAAATACTGTGTAGTCTCCGTCGATCAGGCTTGTGACCAGCTTGATGACGTTTCCCGTGTGCAGCATCGCGTAGATGTTGAAGTTAAAGAGGCAGTAAACATCGAAAATGCCGCCGATAAAGGACAGGATGATCGCGATGAACGCCTCGTAATAAAGCAGGCGTTTCTTGTCCATCTCGCACCCCGCGTTTACAGTCTGAGCGTCTGCGTTCCGATATTCGGATCGGTGTGCTCGATCTCAGCAACGTGGCTTTCCACGTCGATAAACATCGCCAGGCGGGTCTCTTTCTCGTATTTCGGCCATTCCGGCAGTTCCGGCACGTTCGGGTTCTGCGTCTTGATAAAAGCGTTCCACATCGCTGCCGTCTGCCGATAAACCACGTCGTAATTCGGGTAGCTCGTGACGGTCGGATCCATTACGGCGGTGCAGCCGGTGGCGATCCCCGAACAAAGGGTGTGTCCGGCGCCCTTGCCGCCGCAGTCCCAGTCAAAACGGTAAAGATACATAGCGTTGCCTTTATCCGCCTCGGCAAACGCGTCGAACATATCGATGCAGGGGAAGCCGTAGAAGTAGCGGGAAATGATGGCAACGAGCCGATCCATGTCTCCTGCGATATGATGCTTTTCAAGCACCGCCAGAATATACGGCGTGTTCCTGCCGAAGAAGCCCGCGACGTCGTCGATGCTCTTCATAGGATAATACGCCATCAGGCTGGCATATTCGTCGCGGTTGTAGCCGCCGAAGATGGTGACGTAGTTCGCTTTGCCGGAACGGATAATCTCCAGCGCGTCATTGCCATCAAAATTGACGCCGTCGAATACGGGACCGAGGTTCTGCAGCGACGGCCCTGCAAACAGAACGCCCTGGCACTCCATCAGCTTTTCCCAGGGAGCGTCAAGAAGTTTTTCTTTTGCGTTTTCCTTCGTCAGATCATAGGCGACGGCGTATTTCTCCGCAATCTCCTGCGCCGTGTGCAGGTCGCGTATCGCGCTCGCAGCGCCGCTGTCGAGCATAGCGGCTGAGAATAAGCCCTTGGCCTTATGGCTGCAAAGCAATGCGCTGACCATTTTCGCCCCGGCGGACTGCCCGGCGACGGTGACTCTTTCGGGATCACCGCCAAAGGCTTCAATATTTTTATGTACCCATTCCAGCGCCTTGATGATGTCAAGCATACCGGAGTTACCGGACTGGATATATTCCTCGCCGAGATAACGGTCGAGCTGCAAAAAGCCCAGCACCCCCAGACGGTAGCCGGCGGTGACCAGAATGCAATCCATAGCGGTCGTTCCCTCGGGATCGGAGTTAAGGGAATGATCGCCCGTTTGGAAGGCGCCTCCGTGTATGTTGAACAGCACCGGACGCTTTTTGCCGTCGGGAGCGGGTGTGTAAACATTCAGATAAAGGCAATCCTCAGAGCAGGGATTATCCGAACCGCCGCCGACAACGCCTCCGATAGAATTGACCGGACGCGGCTCGATCGGGCCGTAGTTATCACATACCCGAACATCGTCCCAGCCTTCGGGCTCAACAGGCGGCTTGAAGCGCAGTTCGCCGATAGGAGGCTTCGCAAAGGGGATTCCCTTAAAAGCGACATAGTTATTTTCTTTTACGCCCTGAACAGAGCCGTATGCGGTTGAAACAATGTATTCAGCCATATTTCCTCCGTATTATAATTGCCTGATCAGCCAGTTTTGCTTACCAATCATCTCAATCAGCTCCAACTGCTGTTCTCCCCAGTGTAAATCCTCTTCTTCATCTTTGTAGTAAGCGACCAGAATTTCAAAGGTTACGGGATCCTTTACCGCTGCTTCAATCAGCTTGGCAAGGCCCGCTAAACCGGTCTTGGAAACTTCAAGGTCATATTTGACCCATTCGATGGGATCTTTATAGGTAGGGGCGGCTTCCTTGGCTTCGTTTTTCACTTCTCCGCCGAGATCAAGAATACGGTCGATACACTGATCTACATAGCCTCTTTCCTCAGTCGCATGCTCCGCATACTTATCGGCAAGCTTTGTAAAGCCTAAACCGGCAAATATCTTTGACTGTATGACATGACCATCAGCCTGCTGTGAAAGCCCGGTCACAATTCCCTGTAATCCTGCAATGATCATTTCTTTATTATCCATCATAATTACCTCCTGATAAAATTAGTCATTCTCTTTAATCTTTGCGTATTCTTCTTCCGCCTGCTTCTCAAATTCTTTAAACGCGCTAATCAGCTCATTGGCAATGAGCTCTCCGGCAACGAGGCGGGCATATATCGCCGCTCCGAGTTTAATAAATCTTTCCTCAACGGCTCTGCCGAAAAAGGCGGCTATTGGCATATCGTCGCCGTCAAGGTCGATCAATACCTCATGCAGCATAGAGCGTACCAGCATCGGGCGAAGCTCCTTATCCATACGCATTGCGTTTTTAACCTGTCTTTAAGTTCCCATTTTGTTACCTCCGTTCTTTTAATTAAATGTATATATATTATCTTTTTGAGGGTGTTAATACCAGTGTAAGCATATTTGCGCCCGCGACAATAATGCCCAGTCCGATGAAGATACCGATAGACGTAATCACAATACCGGGATGGATGAAGCACAGCACGGAGACAGCGACAAGCAGGATACCCATAATCAGACCGACCCACCAGTGCTTGCCGAGATACATGGTGTCGAGCGCCTTATGGAATTTGCGGATTCTTAGCGCGCGAATGATGGTGATAATCGCCTGAACCATAATCCAGCATGCAGCAAAATACGCGATGAACATATCCATATACAGCTTAACCGCAACATCGGCAATCAGCGCGATGCCGAATACGAGGGAAATAATACCGCTTGCCAACAACCAACCATCAGTCTGACCTGTCTTTTTCAATTGAGACCATGCGTAGATACGACCAAACGCGTCAACAATCATGCTGACGCCGACAACGTAACCAATACCGAGTCCGGTAACGTCGGGATTGATGATACAGTAAATACCCGCGGCGATCATGAGAATACCGATAATCACGCTGCAAATTTTCATAAATTTCATTCTCTGTTCCTCCTAATATTTCTGCTTGACAAGTGAGTTTCTTGGTGCTACACTTGTAACGTCAAGTCAATTGTACATTCTTTTAAAAGCCGTGTCAATACGGCAAACATCGGACTTGACAAATCATGTTATTTTGTAACGCCAAAACGAGGTGCTGTATGAAAACAGAGTTGGAAAAAAGAGAGATCCTGCGTCTATCTAACGAGGAATCGAACAAGGTTACCAGAGAGTGCCTGCGGATTGCCATGATCAAGCTCATGGGTAAAAAGGATTTTGAGAAAATATCCATCACAGAGATTACAAAGTACGCGGGCGTATCCCGTACCGCCTTCTATCGCAATTATGAAACGAAAGAGTCACTGGTGGATGACATCTGTCAAAGCCTGCTCTCTGAGCTGAAAGCCTCTGTCAGCAGCGAGCAGTACCGGACCGACAGAAAAGAGTGGTATATCATCTTCTTCAAAACCATCAAAGAGAACAGCGACTACTTTCGCATTTATCTTGATGCGCATCTTCAATTTGGGAATATATTTATTCTGGAATCGGTTTTTCCCTCCGCCAATCCGATGGGGCGTTACAAAAATTCCGCCAAAGAAGGCGCGTTTCTCCGCGTCCTGACAGATTGGTTCAGGAACGGGATGAGGGAAAGTCCCGAAGAAATGGGAGAAATCTGCGAACAGATAATCCACCGAACTTTTGAGTAAAACGAGGAAGGTGTCACCATGATAAAATTCGACATTGAAAAAACTGTAAGAGAAAGAAAGAGCGCCCGCAGCTATAAAAGCCGGACGCTGAATGACAGGGACAGAGAGAGGATAAAGGAATGGATCGCCGAGATCACTGAAACGACAGAGTCATCTGAACCGTTTTCCGCTCCCATTAGAATCCGTCTGCTGACCGTTGCAAAGGGAACGGATACGGAAAAGCTCGGCACCTACGGTGTGATCCGCGGAGTAAAGGAATTTCTCGCCGTTACCGTAAAAAATACAGAAAACGCTCCCGAAGCAGTCGGGTATCATTTTGAAAGGCTGGTGCTTGCCGCGACATCTATCGGGCTGGGCACCTGCTGGCTCGCCGGTACCTTTAACAGAGAGCAATTCACCGAAGCTTTGGATTTAAAAGACGATGAACTCTTTCCAATCGTTTGTCCTATCGGTTATCCGATGAATAAACAGACCGTCATCAACCGTGTGTTCAGGAAAGCAAGCAAATCGGATCAGCGCAGAGAATGGAGTGAACTGTTTTTTGAAAACGAATTCGGCACGCCCCTATCAAAGGAGCATGCCGGTGAATATGCATTTCCTTTGGAAATGCTGCGGCTCGCTCCCTCTGCCGCCAATCGTCAGCCGTGGCGGATTGTAATGAAGGACAATCACTTTCACTTCTATAGGATGGAGAATCCCAGAAGCAAGTACAGCTACGACCTACCGAGACTCGACGTCGGCATCGGCGCTTGCCATTTTCATATGGCGGCACAGGAAAGGTCGCTTGACGGAGAATTTACCGTGCTGTCAGATACCGGTATCACCACGCCCGACCAAATGAAATATCTGTTCTCATGGATCATGAGATAACGGAGGATAACTTATGGGCAAACCACAAAGATCCGAAGCTGATAAAGAGCGCAGAAGAAAGCGTTTCTCAAAAATATTGTATATTATCGTATTGGTCAGCTTTATCGTTCCGATTATCGCAATTGTACTACTGATGATCTTCGGAGATACCTCAAGCAATACAGCCGGATACCATTCTCAGGCTGATTATACACTGATGCTGGTAGAATGCATCTTGGGATTGTTCGTGATCCACATTCCCGCCATTCTTGAAAAGCGATTGAGATTTGAACTCCCGACGCTGCTGTACATTCTGTATCTGATTTTTCTGTACTGTTCGATCATACTCGGCGAGGTACGTTCCTTCTACTATCTGGTACCGCATTGGGATGTGTTCCTGCATGCGTTCAGCAGCGTAATGACGGGTTTGTTCGGTTATATGCTGATCACAATCATCAACCGCGATGAAAAGATCGTCGTACATTTATCGCCTTTGTTTGTAGCAATCTTTTCATTCTGCTTCTCCGTGATGATCGGTTCTCTATGGGAAATCTATGAATTCACTTTCGATGGGCTACTGGGACTGAATATGCAAAAATATGCCCTCGCCGACGGTACCGTACTCAGCGGTCACGCAGCTCTGACGGACACCATGAAGGATATCATCATTGATGCGATTGCAGCTTTTGCGGTTGCTGTGATCGGTTTCTTTACAAACAGAAAGCGCAGAGACAATAAGGAATGAGTCAGAAGGGATGTTCCCTTTGGCTCATTTAATCCCGGATTCGGTTATGATCATATCCATTTTTATGTCGAAAGGTCCAGCCGGAACCTTCAGGAGCTGCTGAACATCAAAGGCGACTCCTGTTTTTATGGCATTCCTGCACATTGGCAGGAACCGGTCATAGTATCCACCGCCCATACCGAGTCGGTTCAGGTTATCATCGAAACCGGAGAGCGGGCAGATGATCAGATCTATCTCTTCAGGGGCGGCTACCTGTCCCTTTTCCTTTACAGGTTCTTTAATCCCAAAGGCACCAGGTGCCCAGGCATCTTCATCTGTGCCGGGTCTGATCGCCAGCATTTTTCCGGTGTCTATGCAAAGAGGGTAGAGGAATACCTTGCGGGCATCATAAAATGCCCCGCCTTCTTCAAGTTCATCAAGTTTAACTTCGCCGCGGGTCCACTTATAGATCATTATGTTTGTGGAACTGCGATATTCCGGAAGTTCAGAGATGATCCTGCAGATTTCTGCGGACTTCAGGGTCCGTTCTTCTTCGGTTAAAGAGTTCCGTGCATGTATTGCAGCCGATCTC
>CALEPU010000054.1 GCA_937913075.1 uncultured Clostridia bacterium | reverse complement strand
GGGATCATGGACAATGTACTTCGATGGGTCGAAACGGAGCACAGGCGCGGGAGCAGGAGTGATATTGATATCACCGCAGGGGGATAAGATGAAATACAGCGCCGCATACAGAATCATCATCCCCAGCGCGACCGCGAGCGCGGGAACGACGAGCGATACTATGCCGCGCACGGCGATATAGGCCGCTCTCCCGGTCTTTGAAACGTAGCCCTTTATAAAGCCCGAGGTCATATCGTCTATGAACAGCACGGAGCAGGGCAGCGCGGCGGCTATCGGCAGCACGAAATGCGCGGCGTCCGACCCGACGGCCCATGAAAAGCACATGCTCTCCATACCGGCGCGGAGCGCGTCCGGCGGGGTGCTCGAAAGGCCCTTCATAAAACCGTATATGTGCTCGAAGCCTCCCGCGATAAGCCCCGCGAGCATTATCAAAACTGCCGCCGCGAAGCGGTAGGAGAGTACCGCCCGTTTGAGCTCGATCAAAAGAGTTCTTAAAAATCTCATGCTTCACCCCTTAATAGCCCCTTGAAAGGTCTATAACGCTTCCGTCAATGGCGTTTATCATCATGATGCAGTAACCGGCGCCGCCCTTTATCACCGTGCCGTCCTCGGCATGGATAAGATCGTTATAGTCCTCGGGGTCGTATTTCAATTCTATATCGCCCATGAACACCCATACGGGGATGAGCGCGTAATCCTCCGCACCTGTACCCGCCTTGACCCTGTAATAACATAGCTCGATATTGTTGACGCAGACAGTCCTTTCTTTCGGAACCGCCGCCTTCACGCTTATCAAGGGGTAATTGCCCATGATGTCGAGCTTATTCTTAAACACCTCGTAGATCTCGGAGAACGGCATCAGGGGAGCGTTGCGCGATATGACGCCGGAGTTGTTGTCGTTCGTGCAGCTCACCCAGCAGATATGGAATATGCTGCCGTTTGAAACGTATAGCTTAAGCACGTTCGGCTTCCAGAGCGCGTCGAAGGACATCGAGCTTTCAAAATTTCGCAAATTAAGATCTGCCGTATCGACGGTGTCGTCCGCGTCGACGGGTGCCATGCGGGTGTTACCGACCTTCGGAACGAAAGCAAAGCCCATCGCCTCGTAGCTCTCGTTGTATTCCTTCCCACAAAACCTCGTCCTTCCCGACCAGCCGAGGGTCATGCTGTCCGAAAGACCCACCTTTGCCAAAAAATCCTCCGCGAGCTTAAGTGCATCCTCCTCGCTCGTTTCATTGCGGATAAGCTCGGTGACGACCGGCTCCTCCTCCGAGCCTGCGTTTTGTCCATCTTCGTAATAATCGAACACATACTGCGGCAGCCCGATAACGCGAGAGGAGCTGTAGCCGTCCCAATCACAAATGCCTATCGACTTCACCTCGCCTTCCTCCGGGTGGAGTTCGGTTCTGATATAGAATACCAAATGCTCCATCATGCTGTGATCTTCGTCGATCAATATACTTCCCTGCCCCTGATAAACTTCAAGACAATGCTCGTAGTTTATTTCACCGTCATAGCATGGCGATCCAACCGCCCATTCGTCGGAATCGAAGCAGCCTTTTTTGTATTGGGATCCGGTCGGAGCGGAGTATTTGCCCTCGCAGCCCTCAAAGAGCACGTTCACAAAGCGGTCGAAAACGTCCTCGTCCATGTATTTTGCCTTTGCTGCGCCGTAAACGGGGAATATCCCGTCCTCCGGCACGGTCACGTCCGCGTCGATATTTATTGTGTAATCGAGCCTTTGCTCCGTCCCGCCGCCGTCTAAAGAACCGCCAAGGGCCTGCGTCCAGCTTTCGGTGATGTGCTTAGGCTCGCCGAGCTCCTGAGCCTTCGGCGTTCCGTCCTCATTCAAAACCTCGCCCAAATAAAATCCGTCGATCTTGGTCTTTGCCGCTACCGCCGATCCCTCCGGCGTTCTAACGCAGCCCGCAAGGACTAATGTCAGCCCCGCGAGGCAAAGGCACACGGCCTTTTTGATTCTTTGCTTCATCTCGTTTCCTCCTTTTGGCTTATTAATATCCCCGCGACGGATCGATTATCGAGCCGTCCATCGCGTTTATTATCATGAAGGTATAGCCCGCGTCGCCCATTAAACAAGTACCGCCCGTCGACAGCAGCAAGTCTGTCTCCGACGGATCACAGAAACTCCATTCCGTTTTCCCGCAGAACACCCATACCGGCACAAGGGCATATTCGCCCGTGCCGCCGCCCGTCTTCACACGGTAATAGCAGAGCTCGACGCGGTCGATCAGTATACGCGCGCTTTGAGGCTGCGCTTCTTTTGCCGAAAGCGGCGGATAATACCCCTGCACAGCGAGCTTGTCCTTGAATACCGAATAGATATCCGAAAACTGCAAAAGCGGAGCGTTTTGAGAAATCGTCTCGGAGACCTCGTCAGCGACGCAGCTCGACCACTTTATCAATGCTATCTCGCCGTTGTAGACGTATATCCTCAGTGTGTTCGGCATGTAAAGGCGGTCAAATTCCATAGAATGCTCCGTGCTCCTGTATGTCAATCGGGCGACGTCGACGGTGTTGTCCACGTCAACGGGAGCCATTCGGGCGTCGCCGACCCTCGGCACGAGGGCAAAGCCCCATGCTTCATAGAAGTCGGCGCTCTGCCTCCTTCGGGTGGTGAAGCGCGTCCTTCCCCAATAGGCAAGCTCCATCACGTCCGAAAGACCCGTTTCCGAAAGAAAACCGTTCACTATCCCGAGGGCTGTTTCATAGTCCGTCTCGTTCCGCATGAACTCGCCTTCGATTTTCGCATAGTCCTCGACCTCGTAGCCACCCTGCTCTTCATAATAGGAGAAGATATAGTCTGGAAGGCCGATCTGCTGGATGTCCGACGAATGGTACTTATAGGTAAAATCTTCGCCGTCATTGTTGCAGTAAACGAGGAACTCCTCATAGTCATGCTCCATGTCGTCCACGATCCCTTTTCCCTGAACGAGCTCAAGCGTTTTCGAAAAACTCTCGCCCGTGTCGGCGTCCGTTCCCGTTCCCGTCATATACCGGCTCTCCGTGGTAAAGCAGCCCGGCGCGTACTCCGAGCCGTTCGGGGCGACGGTTATATAATCGCAGTCGGAAAAGAGGACGCTTATAAGACGCTCAAAAAGGCCCTCGTCCATGAGGCGCGGCTTTTCCACCGCGTAAACGGGATACACCCCGCTTTCCGGCACGCGCACGTCCGCGTCGATCTCGACGGTGTATTCAAGCGCCTGCCTCCGCTCGTCGCCCTGCACGCCGAGCACGGTTTTATAGCTTTCCTTCAGGTGCTCCGGCTGTCCGAGCTCCTGCTTTTGCGGCATGGTCGGGTCGCCCTCCGACATCAGCTCGCCGACGTGATCCCCGTCGATCTTCGTCTTGCCTGTGATCGCGTCGTCCTCCGGCGTCTGCACACACCCCGCCGCCGTGAGCGTCAGCCCCACGAGCAGCAGGCAAATGGCTTTTTTGATAAATCTTTTCATTGTTTTTCCTCGGCTTTTCGTTGTTCGTAATTTTTAAGACACATTGTCGGCGAGAAAAACAAGCCTTCTGAAATAGTTGAAGACGCCTCCCGCCGTCGATACGACGATGTTGTTTTCAGTGCTCGAGCAGTGGGCGATGATCGGCTCCCTGTTCTCGAGAAAGCCGACGACTATGCCGATATGGTTGCTCTCCGCCCCGGGGTATGCGTTCAAAAACGCTATATCACCGGGGAGAAGCTCGTCCGCGTCGACCTCGACCGAGCTTTCCCACTGGTGCCAGGTGCCTTCGCCTATGTTTTCCCGCGTCCAGTTGACGCCCCTGCCGAGCTGCGCGCCGCACCAGCATATGAAGCCCGAGCAGTCGAGCCCGTAGGGGCGCATGGTGCCGGTGGTGGAGCTGCCCGCCGCCGAGAC
>CALEPU010000053.1 GCA_937913075.1 uncultured Clostridia bacterium | reverse complement strand
TTACAAGCATAGTTAGTCGGGCAAGTTATCAAGAGCGGCTTTCTTTAAGAATACAACCCATAGTGTTTTATCGCCAAAACGCTTTTGCTTGTCTGGCTTACCGTTCTTACCGGGGATAATGTACCCGCCCTCAACTAACCTTTTCTTCAAGGTAGTAAAATCAACAGGCAAGCGGCTATTCCTTTGCTGCAACGATTGCGTTATTTTTGCGCTAACGGTTTTCCATGCAAGATAATAATATTCATCATCTTGATAGCCGCCCTTCCATCTGTCAAGAGCGGAATTATGATCATTAAGGAATGATATTCCATTCGTCTGTATCAGATGATCCAGTTCGGTTAAGAACATGATACAAGGATCGTTGCTCTTTAATGATGCGGTCTGCTCTTTGCTCCATTCGATAAAGAGGTTAAGAGCGGTGTTGGCGATTTCAGCCGCCGCGCCTTCACCTGTTATAACCTTCTGATCCTTCAAGAAGATAAGCGCCATTTTGACTGATACCATCAAATAGGCTATTTGTTCCGCTGTTCTTCCATAGCCTGAACCCTGTACACTTTTGCGTTGATTGATAAACTCTTGTTTCATCAAGCTACTGTAACTGTTCCCGTTTACCGCTAACCATGAAACATACTCCCTCATACATTCGGATAACCGATCCGCTTTTTCTTGAACCTCGGATAGAGTATCAAAGTTTATATCGCTGGGCTTTACTTCAATGGTTACCATTCGGGAGAAGCCGCTTTCGCCAATGTCGGGGTACATTTCTCCTGTTAAAAGAGCATTGCCCATCGGGATATGCTGCTGCCCCATTTCAATATCTGCTGTTAATCTGCTGCGCCCTGTATGGTTGCCATAGGCGCGGCTTAGCTTCTGCACGATATCGCTCATTCTTTCGGATTCCCTGCGGTTAGCGGTAGGGTGAAAATCGTCCACCACCATTAAAACATCAGCCAACAATTGAGCTTTCTTGGGTATGCTCAACGCTGTATCCTGAAAACTTGCGGGCAATTCGCCGCCCACAAAGCTGCCAAACAACGAAAGAACAAGAGCCGCTAAGGTTGTTTTACCCGTGTTGGTTTTACCGTAAAGGAACATCAAAAAGCCCTGTTTTAACCCTTCCTTCCGAAGGAAGAAGAGGAGCGGAGACAAAGCGGCAAAAGCAAGCAGGGGATACATGACCCGCTGGGGTGCAACATTCACAAGCTGCTTGAAAACGTCCCATTTATCAGCATGGTTTCCCCCCGAAAAGCGATAGTTTGAAAGACCGCCTTCAAGCTCTACCGTGACGGGTTTTTCTGAGCCGACCGCCCCGCCTGCGTGCAAAAATGCAAGCTTACCGTCAAGCTCCGCCCATCCGGTATGGGTATAGGTATCCTGAATGGTGCAATATGGGGCTTGAGCATGGATAGAATCAATCAGCTTTTTGGTTGAGTCAATACTGAAACCCACGGTAGGGGCGGCACTTTCAAACTTGGATGAAGTTAATTTTTCACTGGGTAAGATATGCTTTTTGGAATACTTGCCCTGATAAACCGTTATCAGCTCTACACGCTCTTCTGTTTTGAAACCATCGTTATAGTTAATGATCTTGTTCAACAGAACCGTACCGTTTGCAACGTGAACCCATTGAGGATTGTCCGGCGTGCCACCTCTCAGCCATAAACCGTCAGCTCTCGCCTTATACTGAGATATCTTAGCGAAATGCTCCTTGATTATATCGTTATAGTTCATACTTAACCTGTCCTCTTACATTCTTGATTGAGCCGCTCTATCAGCAACGGGAGATTTATCAAGTATTTGTTGCCGGACTTGATATGGGGAATTGATCCATCACTCAGCCCCGCCCTCAAATACTTTTGACTCAACCCCGTTTTAGCGGCTGTTTCTTTCACGCTATAATAAACCTTCTCAACGCTCATACCTTGTTACCCTCCGCCGCGACGTTTGAAAGAAGAATCTCAAGCGCCGATACCTCGATCATAAACGCATTACCCATCATTATGGGGATAAGCCGCCCCTCTTTGATACAGCGCCTGAGCCAATACTTGCTTACCCCGAAATAGGTACAACAATCCGTCAAGCTCATATACTTGGGTAAACGATCGTAAAAACAACTGTTTTTCATATTATCCTCCAAAGAATTTATTGCAAATCTAACCGACTCATGTTATAATTGAATGGGTTGTGAATAGATTTGCTATATTAATTATATCAAATTATTCCTTACGGCTAAAGGGTATTTGCATTGGTTTTTGTGCATACCTTAATCAGAGCATGGATGCTTATAGTTGGTTGGTAATAGAAGGGGCGGCAGTATGATAGTATTAGCGTTGGAGAATGGTTATATCCGAATTAAAGGCGCGGATGGGGAATATTGGGTTGAAACGGACAGCCGCGGTAAAGCCGCGCCTTTCGCTATATTTGGAAAGACTTGCAATATAAATGTTGAGCCAATCGGCAGTATCTGTATAGCTCAATTTGAAAAGAGCAAGGATGAATACTTGAAAGCGGGCGGCAACCTTGCGGATATGTTGAGCGCATTTAACAGGGGCAGCATTATCAAGCTAACCCCGCCCTATTATCCGTCTGATCTTCTGAATAGCCGCGCCTCGAAAGCTCTTGACCTGTCAGATATTCCCGATATGTTAAGCGACAGCTGCCCGTTGAAAGCTTTTTATATCCCCAATGGTAATAAGTTGATCCCTGCTTTTGAGGTGGAGAGTATAGAAGAGCTGTACTTTTATGACTATATGCAGCTCCGCGTACGCAAATACAATTTAAGGTATTGCGAAGATTGCGGAAGTATTTTCCCCGCTCATACCAACGCTGTGAGGTGTGAGAAGTGCAGAGCTGCCGGAATGGGTGCAAAGAAAAAGATAGCCAATATCAAGGCAGATAAGGCGCGGGAATATCTATATCAAATCAATAACCGGAACAAGAGCCGCCGTCCTAAGCTCATGCCGCCGCAGTATCTAACCAATATAAGCCGCGCCTTTACTGAGCACAAAAACGATACTGAGTATATGCTTGCGCTCAACCGTATGGATCAATGGCTATATTCGGTGTATAAGTACCTGAAAACGGAAGATGTAATAGAGCTCACGGCAAAGCTCAACAAAGATTTTGAAATGGCGCTGCGTTCAAGCAATCCTGAAAAATGGTTGATTGACTGGATGGAGGATAACGGCATATATGATACTGTTCTGCGATCGTTACCAAATAAAAGCAAGGCGCGGCTTATTCAAGCTATTAAAGACCTTGATTATCCTGCCACCAAAGCATGATTTACAACAGGCAAAATTAGAATGGTCTTTTTATTTTCGGCGTGTGGTTTTGGGAGCAACCGCGCCCGCTGCGACGGGGCTTATATCCCCCTCCGGTATTCGGTATGCCTTTTTAAGCGTGTCCGCTTTTTATATTTCTGCCTTTTTACTATGTCCACGCGCTCACCTTTTTTAATCGTGTTGGCTATGTTACATTGTACCTTTTTACCGTGTTAGCAATGTTACGGTGATGTTACGATTCTGCCTTTTTACTATGTTGCGGTAACTTGTCATATCATGCCCTATACTGTTCTATTGCCACCCTTGTAACAGCCGTAACGAAAGTAACAGGATTTTCAGGGTATAGGGAATACTATAAACGCATGAGCGCAAAAAACGCTATACGATAACCACGGTGGAAACCAATACAAAACCAATACGGGCAAGCTAAAAACCAATACGGAACGATAAGGAAAGGTAGGAGAAGATAAGATAATCAAATAATCACTTTTCCCGATAGCTGCTTGAAATAATAGGGCAAACTAAAACACGATAGAACAAGGTATGATAAGCAAAAAAATAATTGGTAATGAAGAGGTAAGCAGTCCGAATCTGCTCACCAGCTCCATGACGGCCCCGAAGCCTTACGGTTTCGGGGTTTTTTTCTGCATATATCGCCCTTCCCGTTCCATGGCTTATAACAAAAAAGTATACCGGTTCCGAAGGTTTGCATATGAACGGTCAATTTCGCGTGTTTTTTCACAACAAAGCCCTTGCAATCAGCGGCGAGATGCTGTAAAATTAAATGAAATCAATTTTGAAAGGAGATCACCCATGGACGAGGAAAGGGATTTTGTCGTCTTCACCGACGAGGATGGCAACGAGTTCGAGCTCGACGTCATCGGTTATTTTGACTATAAGGACGAGGAGTATGCTATCCTTGCCGACTGCAGCGGTTGCGACGAATGCGAGGATGAAAACTGCGATGAGTGCGAAGAGGAGGACGGCGGTCTTTACATCATGCGCATCATCGTAAACGAGGAGAACAACACCGAGGAGTTCGTTCCCCCGGCAGACGAGGATATGGACGCCCTTATCGAGCTTGCTCAGCAGTATCTCAGCGAGGATTGCTGCGGCGAGGACTGCGACTGCTGTGACGACGAGGATTGCGACTGTCACGAGCACGGCTGTGACTGCGGCTGTGAGGATAAATAACCGTCATTTCACTCGAACCAAAACATGGGCGTGGCAGCGTGTGCCGCGCTCTTTTTTGTTGACAATACGGCTTAAACGCAATATAATGTATTTGTGGTTTTATATGTCCACAATATGATGTTGCTTGCAGGGGTTCAAAATGCACGATTATACGGTCGACGATATTAAAGTAATGGAAGGGCTTGAGGCGGTAAGGGTTCGCCCGGGCATGTATATAGGCAGCGTTGGCAGCCGTGGGCTGCATCACCTTTTATGGGAGATAGTCGACAACTCCGTCGACGAGGCGGCAAACGGTTTTGCCGATACGATAACCGTCACGCTGGAAAAGAACGGTTCCGTTACGGTTGAGGACAACGGCAGGGGCATACCTGTCGGCATACATGAGAAGTTAGGCGTATCCGGCGTTGAGGTAGTCTTCACTCAGCTTCACGCGGGCGGCAAATTCGGCAATGAGAGTTACAGCTACTCCGGCGGTCTGCACGGCGTAGGCGCTTCTGTCGTCAACGCGCTCTCCGAGTACGTGAACGTTGAGGTAGCGACAGGCGGCAAGCTGTACTCGATAGGCTTCCACAGTTTTGAGGACGAGCAGGGCAATATGCACTCCGGCATTGCAGATGCGCCTCTCGCCGAGGTCGGCCGTACAAGGCGTCAGGGCACGAAGGTAAATTTCATGCCGGATGCACGGGTTTTTGAGACTGTTGAGATGAATTTTGAGATAATCGCCAGGCGCATACGCGAGCTTGCATATCTCAACAAGGGCGTGCGTTTCAAGCTTTATGACAACCGCGAGCGCGGAAGCGCGAAGGAGCGGGAGTATCATTTCGAAGGCGGGCTTTGTGATTTTGTCAAGTATTTGAACAGCGATAAGACTTCGCTCTATCCCGAGCCCATCTTCATTTCCGGCAAGAAGGACAATATCGTCGTTGAGATAGCTATGCAGCACAGCGACGAATACACGGAAAACGTTTTTTCATACGTCAATAACATCCCCACCACCGAGGGCGGCACGCATGAGACGGGCTTCCGCTCTGCGCTGACCAAGGTGATGAACGACTATTGCCGCAGGATAGGTCTTTTAAAGGACAAGGACGCCTCTCTGTCGGGCGAGGATTTCCGCGAGGGTCTGACGGCGGTAATATCGCTTAAAATGCAGAACATTCAGTTTGAGGGACAGACAAAGACAAAGCTTGGCAACACCGAAGCGCGCCCCGCCGTAGAGGCTGTGATGAACGAATGTCTGCCGCCCATACTTGAAGATCTGAAAAACGCCGAGCTTTCCGCCACAATAGCCGACAAGGCCGTACGTGCGGCAAAGGCGCGTGAGGCTGCGCGCAAGGCGAAGAGCATGGCAAGGGAAAAATCCAAGCTGGAAAATGCGCCGCTCGTAGGCAAGCTTTCAAGCTGCACGGGAAGGGATCCCAAGCAGAACGAGCTTTTCATAGTCGAGGGTGACTCCGCCGGCGGCTCCGCTAAGCAGGGACGCGATAGGCGTTTTCAGGCTATATTGCCTCTGCGCGGCAAGGTGCTCAATGTTGAAAAAAAGCGTATCGAGCAGGTGCTTGAAAATGAGGAGCTGCGGAGCCTTATAACCGCGCTCGGCACAGGCATTGGCGAGGATTTCAATATAGACAATTTAAAATATGATAAGGTCGTGATACTTTCCGACGCCGATCAGGACGGCGGGCATATTCGCGCGCTCCTTTTGACTT
>CALEPU010000052.1 GCA_937913075.1 uncultured Clostridia bacterium | reverse complement strand
GAGCGCAGGCTTGCCCGCGGCGTTGAGGGGAGCATATGCTACGTGCCGCAGGACATATCCCTCTATCCCACTCTTACGGGCAGGCAGAACCTCGATTTCTGGGCGGAGGTTTACGGTCTGCGCGGCAAAGCAAAGACCGAAAGGATAAACGCGCTTCTTCGGCTGATGGCATTGGAAAACAAGGCGAATAAAAGGGTCGAGACCTACTCCGGCGGCATGAAGCGGCGGCTCAACATGGCGGCTTCGCTCGTTGTGACGCCCAAGCTTCTGCTGTTGGACGAGCCCACGGCAGGCGCGGACGCCGCAAGCGTCTCCATAATGCTGCACTCTATATGCGAAATGCGCGACAGCGGCGCTGCTGTGGTGATGATAAGCCACATGCCCGGCGAGCTTGAAAACGTCTGCAACAGGATCGTCACCCTGAAAGAAGGCAAAATTTACGGAGGCATCCGCTGATGAAGCTGCTTGCCTGCATCAAAAAGGATATCAGGCTCGTGTTCGGCGGCGGCATTAGAGGCTTGCTTTATTTGGCAATGCCCTTGCTGCTCGTTTTATTGATGACGCCGTTTATGAGCGGTTTAGCCGGCGGCAGCACCTATATGGAGCCTTTTGCGATAGCTGTGCGCGACGAGGACGGCACAATGATGAGCAAGCTTTTAACGAGTCAGCTCCGCAACGTGCCTCTGTTTTCGGAGGTTAGGAGCGCAAAGGGGCGCAGCGACGACGAGCTCTGCGCTTCGGGCTGTGCCGCCGTTGTGACGATACCGAAGGATTTCTTCTACGATCTTTACGATATGCAGGACACCGACACGGTACTGCTTTTAAACCCCGAAATGCCGCGTGAGGCAGCGGCTGTCCGCAGCGCAGTCGCCTCGCTCGCGGGGATAATCGAGCAGAACCAGCGCGTGTTTTACGCCGCGGCGCAGGTGCGTTACGGCGAGCTTGACGGGGACGAGCTTAACGAGGTCTACTACGCCTACTCCGAAGCCTCGGTGCAGGCGGCGCTCAGCAGGCTCGACTACTTTACTCTCGGCGAGCTTTACTCGGACGAAGCCTCTTCAACAAAGCTTTTCTTTGCCTCGGGCGTTTGCTCGATGCTTTTGATGTTCATACCGCTTTGCGTACTGCGCAATCTGCATGAGGAGACCGAGCTCGGCATAGCTTCAAGGCTTAAAGCTTCGGGCGGCAGCTTGGGCGTTATCGTTATCTCAAAGCTGCTTGCTTCGCTTTTTATGACGGCGCTGCCCGTTGCCTTGGTATTTATTGCTGCGGGCGTGCCGAGAGCAGGGGCGCTCGTACTGCCGATGGCAATACTGTTTTTCGCTTCATTTGCGCTGTTTTTGTTAATTGCGCTCGTCTGCCGCAATGCCCAGAGGGCGCAGCTTATCGGCAATATGCTGATGCTTTTAATGCTTATAGTCGGCGGGGCGATATTCCCCTACCGGCTGTTGCCTGCGGGAGTGCAGAAGCTTTCTTCGCTGACCCTTCCGTACTACACCGCAAGGAGCGTTTACGCTGCAAAGCTCGGCAGGAGCGCCGCAGATATACTGCGCGGAATTTCTCCGGCGCTGCTTTCGATACCCGTTTTGACCGCTGCGGGCGCCTGCGTCGGAGCCTTATCGCGCAGAGCGGGAAGGAGGCTTAAATGATAAGAAGCTGTTTCGCCTCCGCAATAAAAAAGCTCTGCGCCATGTTCGGCGGCAGGGCGATGATACCCGTTACCTATCTGCTGCTTGCTTTGTGCTTTGCGGCGACCGGCGCCGTTACCTCGGCCTCGTTGCCCGAAAAAGTTACCTGCGCCGTTTATGACGCGTGCGGCGGAGAGCTTTCGGCTGATTTTATCGAGGAGCTTGCCGCAGCGGACGGGATGCGCGTTATCGAACGTGACTCCCGTGAAGGCGGCGAGGATGAGCTTCTTCGCGGGCATGCCGAGGTGCTGCTCGTGCTTGACGCGGATTACGACGCAAGGCTTGTGAGCGAGGAGCCCGGCAGTCTTATCGAACTCGTGACTGCCCCCGGGGCAGTTTCCGCGGAGCTTCTGCGTGAGACTGCGGCGGGCATACTGCTTGCCCAGAGAACGCTTGCATTGACCCGGAGCGAGCTTGCCGCCGATGGCTATGACGTCTCGCTTTTATACAAGTACATTATGGAATTTGAACTGCCGCGCCTCTATACCGTGAAAACATGGGACGGCGGAAGCAAGGACGAATCAGGCGTGCACGCGCTGTTTGGCTCTGCCTATTCCTGCTATGAGGGAGTGGCTGCGCTCGCGCTGCTGCTGCTCATGCTGACCCTTTCAAAGCGGCTCGGCGACGGCTCCTCGCGCCTCGTTGCTTTAAGGCTGTATTCACTGCCAAAGGGCAGGACGCTTGCTTTCTCGAGCGACGCGCTTGCGCTTTATATCGCAGGGCTTGGGGCGGGCGCGGCGGCATTTGTATTCTGCCCCGCGAAGAGCCTTTGGTTCGCGCTCGGGCTCGCCGCATACGCCTTCTGCATATCGGGGCTTTGCCTTTTGCTTTCCGGGCTTCACGCCGCAGGCAGGATAGATATAGCCGCGCCCTTTATAGCGCTCATCACATCTGTCGCCGGCGGCTGCTTTGCGGATCTCGCTTCGCTCTCCCCCGCCCTTCGCGTGATCGCGCGCTGCACTCCGCAGGGACAGCTCATCGCAGCATCGAAGGGTGAGCCGCTTTTTGCTCTGCTGCTTTTATTCGAGGGCGCAGCGCTGATGCTCATTTGCGCAATCGCCGGCAGGAGAAATAAAGCAATTGCTTTTTCTAAATAGTTACCGAGAAAATCCCCTCATCAGTCACTCGCGGCAAAGCCGCTCGTGCCAGAGGCTGTTGCATTAATGAGCAAAAGCAGCTTCCGTGCAGCAGTCGTCCTCGAACGCAAGTAATTTCGGCAGACGATTGGCGAGCTTGCTCGCCGCGACCAACGGGAGCTGCCGCGGGTCAGCGGCGCTTCCCCCGCTGAGTTATTCGTTCGCGGGGCGCGCTATCCGCAGGGCGCTTCAGCCGCGCCGCGGCTGTGCGTCTGGCAAATCTGCCGCGACTTTGGAGCGGCAGTTTGACATGGGGTCGGCAGCGAAGCTGCCGTAAAATCACTCGCAATTCGCTAAATCAATACCGTTAGAAAAACAAGCATGGCTGGTGTAAAATCGCGCCATGCTTGTTTCTGTGAGCTTTGTCTCAAATAAATGCTTAATGCAACAGCCCCGTTGCTTTTACAATGCTCCTTAGAGCTCGATAACGTGGCTCTCGTCCCAGGCGTGCGGCTCCTTATCCATGGCCCTGTGACCTATGGATATTGCGATGCAGAATTCGTAGCCATCGGGGAAGCCGAAGCTCTCACGCATGGCTTTGCCCTCGTCGCCTGTAAAAGCGCCTTCCGGCATACCGAGTATGACGCTGTCGAGCCCAAGCGACTTGGCAGCCAGTGCAAGGTTTTCCACGGCAATGCCCGCGTCGACCCGCGCAAAATGCGCAGGCGCAGCGCAGATTATAACGACCAACGGAGCGCCGTAGGTGATCCTGCCTCCGCGCGACCTCATGCGCTCGGCGAAATCGGGATCGCCATTGCGTAAAATGCTGTCAAAAATCCCCTTTTCAAGCTCCGTGCGCTTTGCGGCGTCGGTCACAAAAATAAACCTCTGTGTCTGCCTGTTCATCGCCGTGGGCGATGCGAGCGCGGCCTTTTTAAGCGCCGAGAGCTGCTCATTCGTCAAAGCCTCGTCAGAGTATGCCCTGACGGAGCTCCTTGCGAGTATCGTGTCCAAAACAATGTTTTCCATGAGTCTGCCTCCGTTCTTTATGATGATAAAATTATATTGCCGCTGAGCCGAAAATGCAATAGCAAAGGAAGGCGTTTGTCGATAAATTTCCTGAATTTTCTTCTCATCACAGCGTCGGCTATTACTCAAACTATCACCAGGCAGATCGTTATAAAGGAGGAGCGAAAATGAAGGTTTTGAATTTTGTCGCAGGAGTTGCCGTGGGCATGGCGGCGGCGACCGTTGCCGTTGCGAGCATGTATCCCGGCACTTCCCGCAAGATGAAGCGCGACGGCAAAAAGCTCTTGCGCAGCATCACGGATATGTTTTGACAGAAGGGGCGAACGGCCCCTTTTTTATGCGACTGTCGGGCAAAAATTTTTATATCGACATATTTTGGTATTGTGAGCGGCGAAAATATATGCTACAATAATATGAACAATTATGTGGAGGTGCCGCCATGAGTGGAACTATGAACACTATAAAATTCAAAATGCCCAAGGATAAGCAGACCGCGCACGAGGTATTGATGCAGGCCTACTCATCCATGAGGGAGAAGGGCTACGATCCCGTCAACCAGATAGTCGGCTATCTGCTTTCGGGCGACCCCACATATATCACAAGCTATAACAATGCCCGTTACCTAATTTCCACACTTGAGAGGGACGAGCTGATCGAGGAGCTTGTAAGAAGCTATATCGAGGTACACGGCACAGGTATAGGCGAGTGATAATAAACCCCCTCGGCAATACGGGCATAGGCGTATCGCGTCTGTGCTTCGGCACGTTGACAATGGGGCCCTTTCAGCGCGGTCTCACCCCGGCAGAGGGCGCGGCTCTGATTGAAAGGGCTTTTTCCCATGGCGTCAATTTTTTGGATACTGCCGAGATATACGAGACTTATCCTCACGTGCGCGAGGCGCTGCTGATAAAGCCCGACGCCGTAGTATGCACCAAGAGCTACTCCTACGACGCCGCGACAGCCGAGGCTTCCTTTAAAAAGGCGGTCGAGGGTATCGGGCGTGAGTATATCGACGTTTTCCTTCTGCACGAGCAGGAGAGCGCGCATACCATCAGAGGTCATGCAGAGGCTGTTGAGTTCTTTCTCCGCAAAAAGGAGCAGGGGCTTATCGGCGCAGTCGGTCTTTCTACCCATTACGTCCGCTGTATGCAGGCGGCGCTTACGCATCCTGAGCTTGACGTGCTCTTTCCTCTCATCAATAAAAAAGGGGTCGGCATAGCGGACGGTACTGCGGACGATATGCTTCAAGTCATCAAACAAGCGCATTCGCTCGGCAGAGGCGTTATAGCAATGAAGCCCCTCGGCGGCGGGCATCTCATAGCCGAGCGTGAGGAGGCGCTTGATTTTATACTGGGGCTCGACTGTATAGACACAGTTGCGATGGGCATGCAGTCCATCGACGAGGTCGATTTCAACTGCGCGGTATTCAATGGCGAAGAGCCCGATCCCGCCATCGCCGAAAGGCTTTCGCGGGTGCGGCGCCGTATGCTGATTCAGGACTGGTGCCAAGGGTGCGGTACATGCGTTGCCGCCTGCCGCAATCACGCCATTACTATGGAAGACGGCGTTGCCCGCATAGATTACGGCAAATGCGCCACCTGCGGCTACTGCGCCAGAGCCTGCCCCGAGTTCAATATCAAGGTAATATAAAGGAGAGCTTTTTCTATGTACAGATATTTCGGCGTTGACGTCGGCGACAGGCGTATAGGCCTTGCCGTGACGGACGCGCTCGGTTACACCGCGCAGGGGTTAGAGACCTATACCCGCACGGGCGACGATGAGAAGGACGCCGCCTACGTGAGGGAAGCCGCCGCCAAGTGGGCGCCATGCCGCATAGTTTTCGGTCTGCCCCGCAATATGGACGGCTCCTACGGTCCTATGTGCGATAAGGTCCGGGCGTTTGCCGAGCTCGTCCTTAACGGCTGGCAGGGCGAGTATGATTTTTACGACGAGCGGCTTTCGACGATGGCCGCGGAGCGCTTCCTCTACGAGGCGGAGCTCAAATGGCAAAAACGCCGTAAGGTGGTCGATAAGCTTGCGGCGCAGGTAATATTGGAGGGGTACCTTGCCCTGCATCCCGTTGGCGCCGCACCGCTGCCTCCGATACAGTAAAAGCAAAATACTTTCATCGTATATTAAACCGAAAGGACGGCATATTATGAATAACAAACCGGACGATCTGGGCGAGCCCATCGAGATAACCCTCGTCGGCGAGGACGGGGAGGAGATGCTCTTCGAGCACGTGCTCACCTTCATGTACGAGAACGAACGCTATATGGCGCTCATTCCCGCCGAGCAGGCAAACGAGGAGGAGGCCGAGCTCGTGTTTATGCACATCGTGCCCGACAAGGCAAACGGTGACAGATACGCCGTGGTCGAGAACGAGGTGCTCTGCGAGGAGCTCTTTGAAGTTTTCGAGGAATTGATAGACGAGATAGAGAACGATACACTGGAAAACGTCCGCGAGGGCGAGGTGCGTATCGACGAGTGATATCGCGGCAGAATAAACAATAAGAGAGCATAAAGAAAAAGCATCCGCAGAGCCTTCCGCGGATGCTTTGCTTTACGAATTGTGCTTCGCCGCAAACAGTTTTTTCGGCGCTCACTCCTCCTGCTCGCTGCCGGGCACATAGGGGTCGAAAACGAGCACCCTGTCCTCACCGAGGTTGGCGGGAAGCAGGCTCGCCTCACAGTCGTTGAGCATGTGTATCTTGCAGTCCTGTACGGTGTCGATAAAGTTGTTAACGTCGTCTATATCGAGCGTACACATTGGGGTCTTGAAGTGCATCGGTATAAGCACGCTCGGATGGAGCTGGTTCGCAAACTGGCGCGCAGCAGAATAGTCAAGCGTGTACTTGCCGCCGATGGGGACGAAAAGCACGTCTACCTTGCCTATTTCCTCAGCCTGAGCAACGGAGAGCAGATGTCCCACGTCGCCCGCGTGCAGAACGCGCATACCGTCGATGTCGAAGAGGTACATAATGTTGCCGCCGCGCTCGGAACCGCCGGATCTGTCATGGAATACGGGGTAGCCTGTCACACGGACGTTGTTTACCATCCTCGTGCCGATCGACTCGATTATGATGGGGGAGCCCAAGGCGCATTCGGTATAATTATGGTCGCGGTGACCGTGGCTGACCGTTACGGCGTCGCACTCGATATCGGCAAGCTCATACCCCAAGCCGGGACCGCAGGGATCCGTCAGTATCGCCGTACCCTCGCTGTCTGTAAGCAGAAATGTGGAATGTCCGTACCACTTGATGTTCATATTATCTATCTCCAATCAATTTTTTTAAATTCGAGCGTACACCGCGGCGGCCATGACCCTCGCGGCATATGCGCTCATCGTGCCGAGCCTGCGGTGCTCGTCAAGCGCCTCGTTCACGGTCGTAAGCGCCTGCGAAAGCTGCCGGTCGCTTTTCGCCGTAATGCAGCGCCAGAGCGCAAGCCTGCCGAGCTTCCCAACGGGTAACAAAAAACCGCATGCTGCCGTATTGGCGGTATGCAAAAGTCTCGCATGGGCGTAAGCCGCTCCGCTGCCGACCACGATAGGATCGCTGGGAGTGCCGATATCGCCGTGCTCCGCAAGCTCCAGCTCTGCCAGACGCAAAAGCCCGCTGTCGTGAAGCTCGAAGTTCAGATAGCCGCCCTCATATCGGACGAGGCTGAAAAGCCAGGAGCCGCGCTCCTCAAACTCTTTCAGAATATTATATATACGATCTTCTGCCTTGTCAATACCGTATTTTTGAGGCAGGGGAGAGCAAACGTAAGCCGACGGGCTGAAAAGCAGCACGTCCTCCTCCTCGGCGCGCGCGTCTATATGGGTGCGCAGCAGCCGCAGCGCCTCGCCTATAACGAGCTCACGTGCCTTAACCATCGGTCTCCTCGGGCTTTATCGGCTCGGCTTCGTCGGGAGGCTCGGCTTCGTCGGAGGGGCTTGCCTCACTGCCGCTCTCGCCCTCGGTCTTCTCATCCCCGTCGGGGATGCCGCGTTTTATGAATGGCCAAAGCCTAAGCGGCTTCTGCTGCTTTGCATCGGACTCCTCGGCGCCTCCGTCGTCCTGCGCAGCCTTCGCTGCCGCAGGCTTTCCCGCAAGCACACGTTCCATATGCCTGTGTTGACGGGTGAAGGGATAATCATATGCGAATATCGGCAGTCGCCTTGCCAAAAGCAAGGGCAGGAACACGAGCAGCGCGAGCGATACCGCAAGCACGATTATTGCCGCGGGAAGCGAGACCCAAGTCCGCAGTGCGCCGACCGCAGGTGCGGAATTTGCAAGCAGCACGTGCGATACCACGGCGGGTATGCAGGAGCGCAGCCGCCATGTCATCACGGCGAAAACGAAGCCCGTTGCAGCAGCGGCGCAGAATGCCGTCCATCCACAGGCGGCAGAGCCGACGCTCCATACGGCGTACTTGCTTATGCAGAAATAGGCGCACAGCGCATACATCAAGGTCGAGAGCACTATCGCCGCAGAGAAATGCAGCTTTTCCAGAAAGCTCAAAACGTATCCGCGGAATATTACCTCGATAAGCAGCGGAGCGACAGCAAAGAGCAGGAGACGGTCGCCGTCATAGGCGCAGCCCTCCTCGATGCTTGCTATCACCTGCCTGAACTCCGCAACGCCCTGCCCGGGCACAGCGTCAAGCACGAGCGATAGCGCCGTGCCGAGAGAGAGTATAATGAGCGCAATGAGCGGTATCGCAAGCGGGTTGAAAAGGTTGAACCCTCCGCAGTCGTGGGGAGGACGCATGGAAAGAGAGCATATTATGATGCCGACGGCGAGCGCGGCGATCAGCGTCGTGCGGAATACCGTGTGCAGGTTGGAGCGTACCGCGTCCTCGATGCTTGCCTCGATATAGCTCTCGTCCACGGTGGTGCCGCTCTGCTCCAGCCGCGCCAAAGTCTGCTTCCTCGCCTGCGCCTCAAAGTCGGCGGGTACTATATGAAAAGCGCTTATAAATCCGAGGAAAACAAGCACCGCGAGCAGTATGAAACCGAGCACTCTGATAACCTTCATATTTAAATGCGCCCGAAGCTCAAGCCGTCTTAAACGTCGGGCTGCCTCCCAAACAATATATGCATTGAGACTGCGCTTATCGCACCGCGGAGCCTTTTGCTCCAAGGTTAAAAAAGCAACCGTATCGCATCGCCTATATAATAACAAAATTAAACATCTTTTTCAAGTATAACAAACGCCTAACACGGTCAATAATAGGGGTAAAGCTGTTAACAAATTGTGAATTTTTTAGAAAGGGTCGGTAATATGGATAAAAAAACCGAAAACAAGCTCAGGCGCAAACAGCTCCGTCTTCGCGCCTCTGCGTTTGTAAAAAGAAACGGATTGTACGTTGCACTCGCGTTCTGCCTCGCGGTGATAGGCGGAGTGTCCGTCCTGCTTCTCTCGGGAGACGGGAGCGGCGAAAGTCCCGCCGAGCACAGCTATGACGAGCGCCTCGCGGACGGCTTCTATTACGCGAAGTCTGTGCAGCTTCTGCAGAAGCTGATCGAAAATCCGGAGCTTCTGGAGGGAAGACTGGAC
>CALEPU010000051.1 GCA_937913075.1 uncultured Clostridia bacterium | reverse complement strand
GCCATGCTTGTTTCTATGAGCTTTGTCTCAAATGATTGCTAAATGCAACAGCCCCATTGCATTAATTGCATTATTGATTCACATCACTCCACAGGCTTTTCGTACTTAACTACGGGTTTCCTTGCGGCGGTGACCTCATCGGGACGACCTACGGGGGTAGTGACGGGTGCGGCGTGAATAGCCGCGGCGTCCGTCTTTACCTGCTCGGCGATGTCCTTCATTGCCTCGATAAACTCGTCCAGCGTCTCACGGCTTTCGGACTCGGTAGGCTCTATCATCATGGCCTCGTGCACGATGAGGGGGAAGTAGATCGTCGGGGGATGATAACCGCGGTCGATAAGCGCCTTGGCGATATCGCTCGTGTTGACGCCGTACTGCATCAGCTCGCCGGGGGTGACCACGCACTCGTGCATGCAGGTGCGGTCATGCGGTATCTCATAGACGCCGCGCAGCTTGTGCATTATGTAATTGGCGTTGAGCACCGCATTCTCCGAAGCCTCTTTAAGACCCTTGCCGCCGAGGGAGCGGATGTAGCAGTAAGCCTTTACGATCACGCCGAAGTTGCCGTAGAAGCTCTTTATCTTGCCGAAGGAGAGGGGCTTGTCGCAGTCGAGATAGAGCATGCCGTTCTCCTCGTCCTCCTCGATACGGGGCACGGGCATAAAGGGAATGAGGTGGCTCTTTACGCCAACGGGACCGCTGCCGGGACCGCCGCCGCCGTGCGGGGTGGAGAAGGTCTTGTGCAGGTTGATGTGCATTACGTCAAAGCCCATATCGCCGGGGCGTACAATGCCCATTATGGCGTTGAGGTTAGCGCCGTCGTAATACAGAAGGCCGCCCGCGTTGTGTACTATCTCTGCGATCTGCTTGATGTTCTTCTCGAAAAGACCGAGGGTAGAGGGGTTGGTGAGCATAAGACCCGCGGTATCGGGACCGACCGCCTCACGCAGGGCGTCAAGATCGACGCCGCCGTCGGGAGCGGACTTTATCTCCTTTACCTTGAAGCCCGCCATTGCCGCGGAAGCGGGGTTGGTGCCGTGCGCCGCGTCGGGCACTATTATGACCTTGCGGTCGAAGTCGCCGCGATGCTCATGATACGCCCTTATGTGCATAAGACCGGTGAGCTCGCCATGCGCGCCTGCCGCGGGCTGGAGCGTGAAGGCGTCCATACCGCAGATCTCGCAGAGCATTGACTCCATATCGCGCATCAGATGCAGGCAGCCCTGCGCCATATCGGGGTCTAAAAGAGGATGAACCTCGTCAAACATGGGCGCAAGCTCCTCGTTGATCTTGGGATTGTACTTCATGGTGCAGGAGCCCAAGGGATAGAAGCCGTTGTCCACACCGAAATTCCTTCTGGAAAGGTTGGTGTAATGGCGAACAAGGTCGACTTCGCCGAGCTCGGGAAGATCGAGCTTCGCTGTCGCCTTATACTCCTCGGGGATGGAGCCGCAGGCACAGGGCACGTCCAGCTCGGGCAGATCGTACGCCCTGCGGCCCTCATGGGAGCGCTCGAAAATAAGCTTGTATTCGGATCTCATTACATTGCACCCCCTATGATATTTTTAAGATTGTCAATGAGGAAATCTATCTCCTGCCTGCTGTTCATCTCGGTAGCGCACCAGAGCATGCCGCCGTCCTCCAATACGAGGCCGCCGGTAATGGAATACTCTTTGAGAGCGTCGTTGATATCCTGTGCAGACATAACGGTCGTATCTATCACGAACTCGTTGAAGAAGGGAGTATCCTTGAAGCGAAGCGTTATGCCGGGCAGCTCGCAGAGCTTATCGGCAAGATAATGCGCCTTGGAGAGGCACTGATGAGCGACCTCGCTCATGCCCTCGGGACCCATTGTGCAGCAATACATGGAGGCCATGATAGCGCAGAGCATCTGGTTGGAGCAGATGTTGGAGGAAGCCATCTCACGCCTGATATGCTGCTCTCTTGCCTGAAGGGTCAGCACGTAAACGCGGTTGCCCTCTGCATCGTGCGTCTCGCCCGCGATACGTCCGGGCAGGTTACGCATGAGCTTCTTTGTGGCTGCCATAAAGCCGACGTATGGACCGCCGTATGCAAGAGGCAGACCGAGAGGCTGGCCGTCGCCAATAGCTATATCGGCGCCGTAATCGGCGGGGCGGGTGAGGCAGCCAAGCGAAATGGGCTCTACATACGCGACGAGAAGACCGTTTGCCGCGTGCGCCGCCTCGGCTATCTTCGCCATGGGCTCGATATTGCCGAAGTAGTTGGGATTGGCGGCGATGACGCCCGCCGCGCCTTCCATGTTGGCGGCGATGGCTTCAACATCGGTAACGCCCTTGTCGGTCATGGGTATCTCGACAAGCTCGACCTCGGCGCAGTGGGCGTAGGTCTTCAATACTGCTATAACGTCGGGATTGAGCCCTGCGGAATACAGCACCTTCTTCTTGCGCTTATTGTCGCGCAGCATGAGCATCGCCTCGGCAGCGGCGGTCGCACCGTCGTAAACAGAGGCGTTGGCGGCGTCAAGCCCGGTAAGGCGGCAAATGACCGTCTGATACTCAAACAGGCTCTGAAGCATGCCCTGACTCATCTCCGCCTGATAGGGGGTATAGGCGGTGTAAAACTCGCTCCGCATGGCAAGCTGAGGCACAACGGAGGGTATGTAGTGACGGTAGGCGCCCGCGCCGCGGAAGAGCAGACCGCCCTCCTCGTTTTGCAGGACGTAGCCCATCAAAGCATCCCGCAGCTCCATCTCGGAGAGGGGAGCGGGCAAATTGAGCTCGCGGTGCAGGCGAAGCTCCTCGGGTATATCGGAAAAGAGCTCCTCGAAGCTGCTCATGCCTATCTCGCCGAGCATCTCCTTACGCTCTTTTTCCGTATTGGGTACGTATGATCTCATGTTGTACTCCTAATCATTATTCTGCCGGTGCGCCGCAAACTTATACAGGAGTTTCGACTTTGAAAATCCCTGCGCCGCAGCGCATAAAACCGCTCTCGGCGGCGTGT
>CALEPU010000050.1 GCA_937913075.1 uncultured Clostridia bacterium | reverse complement strand
ACATGACAAGGGGACGGTTCTTTTGTCAGGAAAATGCCTACGTTCACTTTAAGAAAAACCTGTCTGACAAGAATAACCGTCCCCGTTGTCAGGTCGGCTGCTCCGTTAACAGGAAATTGCCTGCGTTCACTTTAAGGAAAACCTGTCTGACAAGAATAACCGTTCCAGTTGGTCCTTGCCGTCAGTATTGCGCTCTTGCGCCGCCTATGAGCTTGGGCCTTACCCTTGCCATGGTGACGAAGGCTGCGCCGATGTGCTCGTTCTTGGCGTGGACGGGCACTGCAACGCGGTGCATGTGCATGCCTATGAAGGTGCCGCCGATATCCATACCGGCTCTTGCCTGGGAATTTATATCCTCGACAACGACGGGGTCCGCGAATACCTCGGTCGCTCTTACGCTCCAAGCGCCGCCGGCGTGGGGAGCGGGCTTGACGCAGACCTGCTCAAAGCCGTACTTTTCCATACATTCGCGCTCTACAACCACGGCGCGGTTAAGGTGCTCGCAGCACTGACAGGCAAGATAGAGCCCGCGCTGCCGAATTACGGGCAGCACGGCTTCCATTATGGCCTCGGCTATTTCGGCAGTGGAGCATGAGCCCATATCCTGACCCTTAACGCGGCTGGTGCTGCACCCGATAATAACTATATCGCCCGCTTTGAGCGGGGGAATATTGTGCGTGGCGGCGCCGGCATACATTATGCCCTCCGCGCCGTAATCAACGAGCTCGCGAATGGCGGCCTCGGCCTGCGATCTTATCTCTTCACGGGAAAATTCCACTTGATTACCCTCCCCTGTTATCGTATTATATAGACGGTATTATTATAGTATCAACCGAATTCAAATTCAAGGAGGCAAACCGTGCAGACACGCGATTTTGCAGGCAAACCGATAAATATACTCGTTACCCCGCCCGTGAACGAAACGCACCGCGCTCTTTTGGAGAGCGCCTGCCCCGGGGGGCGTTTTAACTATGTGCCCGCAAAGGAAGTCACCGAGAAGGATATTGCCTCGGCAGAGGTCATAATAGGCAACGTGCCGCAGGCAATGCTCGGCTGTGCTTCGGCATTGAGGCTTTTGCAGTTAAACTCCGCCGGAGCCGACGGCTACCCCGAGGCTATGCCGCGCGAAGCCCGGCTTTGCAATTCCTCCGGCGCGTACGGGCTCGCCATATCGGAGCACATGCTGGCGGCGCTGCTCGCAATAATAAAGAAGCTGTACCTTTACGCCGACAATCAGAAGCAGTGCATTTGGCATGACGAGGGCGGCGTGACCTCCGTCGAGGGAGCGGTCGTGCTCTCCGTCGGCATGGGCGATATAGGCGGCGAGTTCTTAAAAAAATGCAAGGCGCTCGGCGCATACACGATAGGCGTGAGGCGTACCTCTCGGGCTAAGCCCGACTTCGCCGACGAGGTTTACACCATCGAAGCCCTCGATGAGCTTTTGCCGAGAGCGGACGTCGTGGCGCTCTCGCTGCCCTCCTCAAAGGAGACGAACGGGCTTATGGACGCACGAAGGCTGGGGCTTTTAAAGCGCGGCGCCGTGCTCATAAACGTGGGCAGGGGCAGCGCAGTGGACGGCTTTGCGCTTGCCCAAGCCGCAAACGAGGGCAGGGTGCGTGCCGCGCTCGACGTGACCGACCCCGAGCCGCTGCCGCCGGAGCACCCGCTGTGGACGGCAAAAAACGTATACGTCACGCCTCACATTTCGGGCTTCTTTCATCTTGATGAGACGCTGAACAGGATAATACGCATCGCGGCCGAGAACCTGCGCCGCTATACCGCGGGCGAGCCTCTTTTAAACCTTGTCGACGCCCGCTCCGGCGGCAGGAGCGGGAAGGACAGGGCGGCTTTTTAGAGCCCGTGCCTTTTGCGCAAGGGTGATACAATATAGTCGGCGGCTCACGGAAAGCCGGTTAAGAGTTTACAATTTATTAACAATTTTCCCGCTTTTTGGGGTTGATTTTTAAGGCGTTCCGTGTTAAGCTAAGCCTGCGGGTCAACGATGTTGACCGCAAAGCCAAATTCATTTTTCATGGATGCCTCCTATTCATCCTATATGCATCATTAACAAAAAGAGGGCGCACGTCCTCTTTTTGTTGCATTGAGCTTTTCATTACGGAGGATAATATGCTCAAAGGCGTGCTCTGCTCCACCGGGGCGATAATCACAAGGTTCAACGGACGCGATCCGCGGCTCGTGCCTCAATTTGCGCCGCAGATAGATTGCGACGGGTTCGAGGTAATGCTCTATCCCTCGTGGTACGAGGGCGGCAGGCTTGATGAATACGTTGAGTTTTTGAGCCGCAGCGGGCTTGATTTTCCCGTGCTGCACGCCGATAAATCCATAGGAGAGCTGTTAAGCCTGGGCGGTGAAGAGAACCTCGCTGAGGCAAGGCGGCGTTTTGCCGTTGGCTGCCGCGCCGCGCAAAGGCTCGGTTCAAGGCTTATGGTACTGCATCTCTGGGGCGGCCCCGCCTCCGACCGCGAGATAGAGCGCAATATCGCCGAGCTCGGCGGCTTCACGGAGCTGGCTGAGCGCTGCGGGGTACTGCTCACAGTCGAAAACGTGATCTGCGCAGTCTCTGCTCCGCTCGAAATAATAAAGCGGATACTGGCGCTTTATCCCGAAGCCGCGTTTACGATAGACACCAAGATGGCGGAATTTCACGGGGAGCTTAAAGACGAGCTCGATTTTGCGCCCCTTTTCGAAGGCTCGCGCGCGGCGCACCTGCACGTTAACGATTACGGCGGAGGCTTGAAGGATTTTTCCGATCTGCGCGTGCTGCATCCGGGCAGCGGTCACGTCGATTTCGAGTCCTTCTTCAAAAAGGTGCTCGCCTGCGGATACGAGGGCTTTGCCACAGTCGAGGCGACGAGCGTACTGCCCGATGGCAGCATCGACACGGAAAGGCTGAACGACTCGCTGCGCAAGGTGCGCGAGGGGCTGACGCCTTGACGGCAGCGTACCCACGGGGACGGTTCTTTTTGGCGCCGAACACATTGACCGGTCTAAAACCTGACAAGGGGACGGTTCTTTTGTCAGGTTTTTGAAAACAAGCCGGCTTGACA
>CALEPU010000049.1 GCA_937913075.1 uncultured Clostridia bacterium | reverse complement strand
GCGCCTGCCCCGCGGGAAGCGTCGGCTCTGCGGTGGGCTCCTCGGTCAACACGGGCGCCTGCGTGGGCTCGTCCGTCGGCGCCTCGGTATTTAGGGCGGGAACGACCGTCGGCTCCGCCGTGGGGACGGGAGTACCGAGAGTGACTACTATTTTATTGTCGTCGATCCCCCCACAAGCTGTAAGAGTTACCGCCGCAGCCAGCAGCACGGCAACGGCAAAATACCTTTTGAGCATTAAAAAACTCCTTATCGAAAATAATAGTCCCGCAGCTCAAAGCACCTTTTCGGCTATCTTTGCAGCCCAAGCGGTGATATAGGGTACTATAACGGGCTCGCCCTTTAAGGACTTTATACCGCAGGCGACCTCAACTATCAGCAATATAAAGGCAAGTATCAGCAGTACGGCGGCAAACATCACAGTGCAAATAACGTAAAACGCGCCGGAAGCATGCGCCGCGCCGCGGATAATGAGCCAGAGTATTACCGGGATGAGCGCCATTACCTCCAAGCAGATACAAACGAGAGCCGTATGTATGCAGGAAATGCGGGCTTGCTTATTGCGTTCAAGAAGGAACAGCACGATCGAAAGCAGAGGGAACACGGGACAGCACCAGAAGGAAAGCCCGCAGAGTATATGCAGCGCGGCGGCAAACCGGTGACCCGACATAAAGGTAAACAGAGTACACCTTTCTTCTTCCATAGCACAGTACCTCCTTCCGAATTATACCGAGGATAATTATACTACATCTCGCTCCCCACTTCAAGTATATTTACCGAAACAAGGTCGAAGCCGCGCAGGGTCATGAGCCTCACGAGATCGTTCGTTTCAAGCACATAGGTCGCCCTGTTCGTATTGGGATGGACGCAGATGCGCTCTCTTGCAATAAGATCGCTGTCCACGGCGATTTTAAGCGCGCCGGCTTTACGGTATTCTTCTGCGCACTCGTTTAAAATGCCGAGCGCCGAGACGGATCCCGCTTGGAGCCCGAGCACCCTTTTAAGCTGCTCCTCGGTGCCGAAGCTCAGGCGGCTGACGCCGAGCGCACGGCTGACGAGCGATGTGCGGAAGGGCTTTTCGGCGTCCATGAGCAGAAGATAAAACGAAGTCCCGCTCCTGTTCGCAAGAAAAAGATTTTTGCAGTGACAGGCTCCGTACTCGGAGCCGACGCCCCGGCAAAGCTCCATGGAATATGCGGCGGGATGCGTTAAGCGGATGAAGGGTATACCCTCCTGCCGCAAAACAAGAGCGGGGAGCCGCTCCTCTTCAAAAAGCTCGGACTCGTCAAATGCTGCGGTTTCGTTCATGCGGGCTCCTTGGAAAAAGGGAGAGTATTCTCCCCAGCTTGATGACAAAGCCCGTTTGCTGCCCTTCCCCTACAGAG
>CALEPU010000048.1 GCA_937913075.1 uncultured Clostridia bacterium | reverse complement strand
TAAATTATTTATTTCATTAATAGATTTACCTATAGCTGATTTAGATATTAGTTCTATTTCTTCTCTATTATAAAGTCTACCTTTTTTCATAAAAATCACCTTGTTAAGCAAAAATACCGCCCCATACGGGCGAGATGACCCGCCCGTATGAAACGGTAAGCTGAGGTATCAGCAATATTTTTTGTCGAACAGCTCGCGGAGCTTGGGGTTCTCGCGGAGCACGTTGAGGGTGATATCGGCATGGTCCTTGGTGTAGCCGTTGCCGACTATCATGGTGACGTCCTTGCCTATGCCCTCTGCGCCCAGAGCGGCCCTCGTGAAGCTGGTCGCCATGGAGAAGAAGTAAACGATACCGTCGTCACGGACGGGGAGAATGGCGCTCATCTCGCAGGCCTCAACGTTGACGCAGCTGATGGAGATGTCGTACTCCTTACCGTCGTTGGCAGCCAGAGCAGCCTCAAGCACTGAGATAGGCTCGGTAGCGGAAGCCACGACGACCTTGTTGTAAACGCCCAGCTCCATAAGAGCGGGGACCTGAGCGGGGTTCCTTACAACGCCGACGACGTTGCCCTTGGGGCCGACCTTCTTCATGGCCTCATAACCGCAGAGCACGCCGCTCTTGCCGTTTGCGCCGAGGATCAGCACGCTGTCGCCCTCCTTGGGCAGCTTGCGGGCCTGCGCGGGCGCGCCGGCTACGTCCAGAGCCGCCAGAGCAAGAGGCTCGCTCATGTCATCGGGCAGCTTGGCATAGATGCCGCTCTCGAACAGGACGGCCTGACCTACGATATCAACGCGGTCGATGTCCTTATGGACGGCAAGTATCTTTTCGATCTTGAGGGGGGTGAGGCTGAGGGATACGAGGGAAGCGATCTTGTCGCCTACCTTGAGGTCACGGTCTTTAAGATCCTCGCCGATGTAGGCGACCTTGCCGATGAACATACCGCCGGAGCCGGTAACGGGGTTCTGCTGCTTGCCGCGCTCTGCGACGATGCCCATTATCATCTCGCCGATCTTCTGCTCGTCGCCGCCGCAGGCCTCCTCGATCTGGGTGAAGGAAGCGGAGTCTACGTTGAGGGAGATAACGTCGCAGATGATCTCGTTGGAGTAACGCTTGGTCATATCGTTGTCGATCTTCCAAGCAGCCTGGGTCAGAACGCCCTTGGGCTCTATGACCCTGTGAGTACCGTACTTGTTGCCTTTGATTGCCATTGTAATTTCCTCCGATATTATTTTAAAATATTGTTGATAAAATCATTCACGCCGCGCAAGCGGCATATCGCGTTTGCCTTGGCAAATATTTCGCATCCCGAAAGGGATATATCGCGTTTGCTTCCGCAAACATATCGCTCTTGCCGAAGGCAGGAATATCGCAAAACGGTTAGACGATATTCCTCGGTCTAAGCCTCGGTGCGATATACAGCAGCTTTGCCGCTGTGCGATATACGGCGCACGCCGCCGTGCGGTTAATATTATTTCAGCGGCTTGAGGGAGAGTATCCTCCTCGCCTCCTCGGGGGAAGCGATCTCACGCCCGAGCTCGCGGGAGAGCCTTACGACCTTCTCTACCAGCTCGCCGTTTGAAACGGCCTTTACGCCGCGGGAGAGGTAGATGTTGTCCTCAAAGCCGACCCTTACGTTGCCGCCCATGACTATTGTGGGAGCGGCAAGAGTGAAGGCGGCGCGGCCTACGCCGGTACTCGTCCATGTAGAGCCTGCGGGGATGGCGTTGACCATCCATACAAGGTTCTGCACGGTTGCGGGGGTGCAGCCCTTAACGCCCAACACGAAGTTGAACTGCATGGGATCGCCGGGAACCTCGCCCTTCCTTGCCATGTCGAGTATGGTGTCGATATGACCCATTTCAAAGCACTCGTACTCGGGCTTGATGCCGTTCTCGATCATGCGCCTGCCGAAGGCGCGCATGGTGGGCATGGTGTTGTCGAATATCTCGTCGCCGAAATTGCAGGTGCCGCAGTCAAGCGTAGCCATCTCGGGGAAGAGCTCCGTGGGCTGCAAACGCTCCTCCGGGCTCATACCGGTAGCGCCGCCCGTGGAGGGGATCATGATAACGTCGGGCAGCTCGCGCCTGATGGCGTCCATAACGACGCGGAAGCGCTCGCGGCTCTGGGTGGGAGTGCCGTCGTCCTCACGCACGTGGACGTGGATGATGGCTGCGCCGGCGTTGTAGGCAGACCTTGCCTCGTTGACCATCTCCTCCACCGTGTAGGGCACGGCGGGATTGTTGGCCTTGGTTACCTCTGCACCGCAGATGGCGGCTGTGATGATAAGCTTTTCCATATCGAAGCTCCTTTTAGGGAATTAAAGGTTCTCGTAATTGCCGCGCTTCTTGTCGGCGGGAACTACGCAGGTGCCGCTGGCGCGGCAGACCACGACAGGCTCCGCGAGCACGTCGCACGCGCTGTCGTTGATGTCGGGGCGGGGAGCTATGACCTTGCGCGCCTCAAACACCATCCTGCGGGAGGTGTTGCCGATCTTGGTTATCTCACCGTAAGCCTCGATGTAATCACCGGCGTAAACGGGAGCGATGAACTCAACCATGTCATACGCCTTGAAAAGGCCCTCGTCGCCGTCAAGCTTGATCAAAAGCTCGGTAGCAACGTCGCCGAAGAGCGCAAGCATGTGCGCACCGTCAACAAGGTTGCCGCCGTAATGTGCATCCTGCGCGCTCATGCGCAGACGAATGGTGGATGTGATCTTCTCCATATATGATTATACCTCCGTAATGATTATCTAAAAATAAACGGCGCGCCGCAGAGGGGACAAGCCCCCGCAGATAGCGCACCATTGAAAAGCTCAATGACAGTCGCACGGCACTCGGCCCTGCGCCCAGAAGGGCTCCCGCGGAAGAAGACCCGCCTTCGGCAACGACCACATTCATCGGATATCGTAAAGCCCCGCGCTCTCCATCCGCATACCTTGACCGTTGCGCCTCTATATTGCCATTATATAACACGAAAAACGCGCTGTCAACCGCTTTTTTGATATACCGCACAGGTTTTGAACGTCATTTTACGTCATTTTATTTTTATTTTATTTTTGCCCTCGGGACAGCTTGCCCGCTTGCCTTTTGTGCATGCTCCCATTATAATGAAAGAGGATATCAAGGAGGGGCGAATGATGGAGAATTCGGAGCACAAGGGGCACCGGCAAAGACTCAAAACGCGGTTCGAGACACAGCTTTCGGGCGGGCAGCCGCTTGCGGAGTGCGAGCTTGCCGAGCTGCTGCTCACGTATGCTATTCCGAGGCGTGACGTCGCGCCTGCCGCGCAGAGGCTCCTGCAAAGGTTCGGCTCGCTCAAAAACGTGTTCAATGCTCCTGCGGAGGAGCTGACGTCCGTTTCCGGTATATCAGACGCCGCAGCCCTGTTTTTAAAGCTCGTCGGCTCCGTAAGCGGGGGAGAGCCTATGCCTCGGGTGGACGGAGGTATGCAGACCCAGAAGAGGAGTGACGCGGACACGGCTTCCGACGCCGACCGGACAACGCGGACAAAGCCCGTTCTCGGCTCCTTATCGGAGGCGGCGCGCTTCTGCCGAAATTTGCTTTGCGGCAGGGAGGAGGAGTGCCTGCTTCAGGTGCTTGTGGGGGAGGACTCCGAGGTGCTTTCGACCGCTTTGATTTCGGGCGGCGGCAGCGGAGAGGTCGTTCTGCCGACGGAGCTCATAATAGCCAATGCCGGAATTGCGGGAGCATCCGGCGTGGTGATAGCGCACAACCATCCTTCCGGGGATACAAGGCCGTCCGAGGCGGACGTTTGCGCCACCCGCAGCCTCGCCGCAAGGCTTGAAAAGCAAGGCGTTAGATTGTACGAGCATTTTGTCGTATCCGACGGAGGCGCCTACGCCATGCTGAACGAGGAAGGGATATGGGACTGAGATAAAGGCGTTCGACCGTATCGGAAGCACGCCGGATTATATTTTCCAAAGAGCAAACGCCGTGAGCCCTGCCAAGACCGTCATCGCGGCACAGCTTATCGGCCATTTGCCTTTGTAGTTGAAGCCGTAGAAATCCTCCCAGCGGCGGGCTTCGGGGGCAAAAACCACTTTCCTGCAATATAAAACGGCATACAGCATCACAGGCGCGACGCCCGGCGCCATGACCCATGCGGGCATATCGGTCTTCTCAAAAAACAAAAACGAAGCTATTGCCATTAAAGGGCAGATAACGTGCAATATCATATCCGTGCCGTAAAGCACCAGCCTCCAATCGCCGGAGGCGGGCAGCAGATACAGAAGCACGGTCAGCATTGTGACCGTCACCGCGCACGTGCCTGCGTACTTAAAGACTATTACCCAAAGCGGAAGTTCGCCCAAAGCGTAACAGCAAAGCACCGCAGCGGCGGCAGCAGCGCAGAGCAGGTTTGAAAGCGTTGTAAAATAACGGAAGAGCTTTGACGCCGGCGCCCTGCGCAGACCTATTACGGTGCACAGCAAATTCAAAAGTATCAGCAAAGCGTTCAGAATAACGGATGGAAGCATATCGACAGAACCTCCGTATCATCATATTTTTTACCCTGATATTTTATCATATGCCAGGCGGCAAAGCAACGCCGTAAGGCGGAGCGATCGGAGCTTTTCACACTTTTCACAAGCATGCCGCGCGGCGGCATATTATATGCAAGGGGGCATACCCCCAAATACAAACAAGGAGGATAATATGGCTACCTTCACAAATCAAGCCACGCTTTCATATAACGGCGTAACGACCGCCTCCAATATCGTTACGGGCGAGATAGTCGGCGCGCTTACCATAACCAAAACGGCGCTCGTGGACGAGTATTCCTCCGGGGATACCGTCACCTACGCGATCTCGCTCGTCAATTCCGGCACTGCCGATATCGACGGCATAACGGTAACGGACGATCTGGGCGCTTACGAATTCAATTCACTCACCCTCGTTCCGCTCACTTACGTCGAGGGGAGCTTAAAATACCTGTTGGACGGCGTTCCTCAGCCCTATCCGGAGGTAACTGCGGGCGAAAGCCTTGTGATAAGCGGCATAAGCGTACCCGCTGATGGCAACGCGGTGCTGATATACTCAGCCCAAATCAACCGCTTTGCGCCTCTTGACAGCGGCAGCGTTATCGAAAACACCGCAAGCGCCGCGAATGTATCGGCTTCGGAGCAGATCGCGGCTTCCGGCGATCCCATGCTCGACATCACTAAGGCGATCAACCCCGCTTCCGTCACGGCAGGCGGCGAGATCACCTATACCTTCGCCATTTCCAACACCGGCGGCGAGGCGGGCGCCGATTCCGATATAGTGCTCACCGATACCTTCGATCCCATTTTGCAGGATATAGAGGTGACGCTTGACGGCAGCGAACTCTCCGAGGGCGCCGATTACACCTATGACGCCGCAACAGGCGAATTTAAAACGAGCTCCGGCGTCATCACGGTGCCCGCGGCTGAATTTACGCAGGATGAAACGACGGGCGAATGGACTGTCACTCCCGGAACTGTTGAGCTCATAATAAAGGGTACGGTGTGATATCACTTTAAATGACGCCGAGGCATGAACGGGGCGGCGGGAGCCGAACATAGTTCGGGGCTGCCGGCTTCGCCGCAGCCCCGCTCGAATAAA
>CALEPU010000047.1 GCA_937913075.1 uncultured Clostridia bacterium | reverse complement strand
ATCAAGGCAGCAGCGATCGGTGTTCTGATCGTTATGGCCTTCATGATCTTCATTTACTGGATCCCGGGTCTGGCATCAGCACTTGCACTTTTGATCTATTCCGGTATTATTGTTTCGCTGTTGCATCTGTATGATATTACACTGACCTAGCCTGGTATCGCAGGTATCATCTTATCCATCGGTATGGCCGTCGACGCGAATGTCATCATTTTCTCCAGGATCCGTGAGGAGATCGCTGCGGGCACGAATGTCTCTGCCGCGATTGACTCCGGCTTCTCGAAGGCACTGTCCGCCATTATCGACGGCAATGTCACGACCTCGGGCTCGCTCGATGTCATCGGCAAGATCAACGGCAACGTGACGGCCTTCGGCAAGCTCAACGTGACGGGGGCGCTGGAGGGGAACCTCACCGCCGCGGAGATCTACGCCGAGAACGCGCGCATCACCGGCGAGGTCCGGTCGCAGGGTGCGGCGAAGATCGGGCAGAGCTCGGTCATTATCGGCAACATTTACGCGAGCAGCGCGGTGGTCGCTGGCGCCGTGAAGGGCGACATCGACGTGGACACCGTGTCCAGCGTGGCGCTGAACCTGAAAAACGGCTCCGACTACACCGGCGCCATCGCCGACCGCTACGCCGCCGAGTATCCCGATCTCGTGCGCGTGATCCATCAGGAGAACGGCGGCGTCTCCCGTGCCCGAAACTGCGGGATGGACCACGTGCGCGGCGAGTACTTTGTCTGCGTCGACAGCGACGACGTTGTAGAGCCTTGCTACATGGAGGATCTGGTCAGCACTGCCGAGGCTCATCCAGAGCTTGGGCATGTCATCTGCGGGTTTAAGTGCACTTCGCATGTGCATGACTATATTTTTACCGACCAAGAGCCGTTAACGGTAGTTGGCAGGCGGGATTATATGCGCCTTTATGATTTAATACTGATTCAAAGTCCCTGGTTGTCACTGTATAAAACGGAGGTTGTTCGGAAGCATAGCATCAAGATGAGGGAGGATCTTAGCCTCGCGGAGGACATCTCGTTTAACTTGGCTTATTTGGATGTTTTGGGTGACGCTCAAATCGGCATAATCAATAAAACAAACTATATTTATATGGATAAAGAGCAAGACACTCTTTATCGAAAATACAGACCCGACCTGCTCGAAATCAACGAAACCATTTATCGGATACTTGCGTACTATCTCGAAAAATGGGACATTAATGATGATGCATCGTTGCAATCGTACTACGGCTCTGTATTTTACGGTTATCAGAGCGTTTTGAAAAACACCTTTAACATTCAAAATCCGATGCCATTCCGAGAAAAGCTTGCATATAACAATAAGATACTGAAAAATGAGAGCTTTCTTGAAGCTCTCATAAAAAAACCGAATATCATTATACCTTCGCTGCGAAGGGCGTACCAATCGGGCGATTACATGAAGGTGCTTGCGGTCGAGCATATACAGATGATAAAGCAGAGAATTCGCAAAATAATAAAACTGTGAGTATGAGGAGGCAGAAAATGATCAGTACGAAACAGGAACTTGCGGATTACATTGCCGCAGACAACAGTTGGTATGTTCAGACGGACAAGAAATGGCGCCTGATCGACTGGTTTATCTGCACTCCGTATTGTGTTATAAAAAAATATCTGAAGTATCTTCGAAAGTTCGAATATCATCACAACAACTCAAAAGGCAGCCGTTATCATGCCTACATGAGCTATTACTTCGAACGCAAGAAAAATCGTCTTGGAAACAGACTAGGCATAGAGATCGGACCGAACTGCTTTGGCAAAGGCTTGTCAATCTGGCATGGCGGCAGCATAGTGGTCAATCCCGGAGTTAGGGCGGGGGAGAATTGCGTGCTGCGCGGAGCCAACTGCATTGGTAACAACGGTCAAGCTGACGAAAACCCTGTTTTGGGCGACAACGTTGAGCTGGGGTATGGCGCGGTCATCATCGGGAACGTGACAATTGCCGACAACACGATAATCGGAGCAAACGCAGTTGTTAATCGAACGATAGAAGAAGGCGGAGTCTATGTCGGCGTGCCGGCAAGAAGAATATTACGGAATAATGAGAACTAATGTGTTGAATAGATAACGAGGAGTAAGACAATGAAAAACACGACGATCATTAAGTGCATCAACTATTGGCGCGGCCTAAAGAGGAATAGGTGGCTGAAGCATCTTCGCAAAAGGAACAAGAACCATGATTTCAGCTTGATTACTAACGACTGTGTGGGCGGTGTGATATACCATGATCTTGGCGAACAATTCCGCTCACCGACAGTTAATCTTTGGATCCCTCAAAATCAGTTCTTTCATTTTGCCCAGAATTTGAAATACTATCTTTCGTGTGAGATCAAAGAAACACCTAATGCTTCCAAACCATATCCAGTAGGCACGATCATACCGAAGGATGATAAACACATACCCATTGAAGTAAACTTCATGCACTACGCATCATTCGAGGAAGGATATGAAAAATGGAGAACGCGCAGTGCAAGAGTCAACTATGATAGACTGTATTACATATGGCACTTTTTTGATGAAACGAATACAGAGAAGCTCAAAGTGTTTGACCGTTGGGATGTGAAAAAGATTGCCATACTGCATGAACCTATAGAGGGAATTAATAATTGCAAGGTGGTTAGTTGCTATAATGATAATCCTCACAGTGGAAAGATTTTGGATGTTGTTGACAAAACTGGTAAGCGATATCTTGACGAGGTTGATTATATAGGCTCGTTGCTGAATCGATAAATAAGAAAGAAGCACGCATAGTTAAAAGCGATAATAAACGCAATGCGAAAGGAGCGGAAAGTGTTGAGGAAGCTTATTAACCATATAAAGTTTCAATTGATTAGCGCGGGCATTCCATGGGATAATGAGCAGTTTTATAAGGATTTGAAACGCTGGAAGACAATTTTCAATATTAATGGGACGGACAAACAAGCCCTGTCCTATTTGCTTGCGACGGACAAGGCTTTTCGGTCGTTGTACCTTTATCGGC
>CALEPU010000046.1 GCA_937913075.1 uncultured Clostridia bacterium | reverse complement strand
CCGCCGGTATCGAGCACCCGTCGAGCGGATACTTTTTCGGCTCGTCGGGGTCGTCGGTTATGCTCCAGCCCGTAAGCTCGACCGAAACGGAGGAGCCGTTATAAAGCTCCGCCCAGTCGCCCGCGTCGCTGCGCGGCTCCGTTACGGCGCAGACCTCGCTGATGTAAACGGAGTGCGGATCGAAACCGCCGAGCCCCTCCCATGAGTCGAAGCCGTAGGTCACGTTCTCACCGCCGGGCGTGGGCGCGGCGAAGAATTTGAGAGAGCCGTCGTCTCCCCTCCCCACGGATACGTTTTTCGGTATGCCTTGGGGTATGGGTATGCCGCTGTAAATCATGCCGTCAAAGGAGCAGAGGTATACTCCGGCGTCCTTTGAGGATAAGCCGAAGGAGGCGTGCAGCTCGCCCTCCGCGCAGTCCTTGCCGGAGAGGAATACAAGCAGATATTCGCCCGCGCCGAGCGTGATATCGGGCAGCGCCCAACGGTCGGGAGTATCGAGCCTGTCCGTCAGGTAAAGCCCCGAAAGGCTTACCGCCTCGGAGGAGCGGTTGTAAAGCTCCGCCCAATCGCTCCGGTCGCCCTCAGCGTCCGTAATGCCGTACTTGTTCTTGGGCAGCACCTCGTTAATTATTACGGGCAGCTCACCCTCATCCTCGCGCCAAACGATGCTGTCGAATATTCTTCCGCTGTTCTCCTCCGCCACAGTGACTTGGGAGGTATAGCGCACGGCGCAGGGCAGGCGCGGCATGAGAGCTGCGATACCCTCGTCAGGCTCGGCGTCGTATATCGCCACCGCCGAGACCTCGCTCGGCATGGCGGGATCGAAGAGCATACAGCATTCCAAGCTGCCGTCGGCATTGAACATATAGAGCCCGCCCTCGCTGCTGTTGAGCTTAAAGCCGGCTGACCAACCGTCCTCCGCAGTCTCGCCCGTGAGCCTCACAACGGCGTATTCGCGCGGCGCAAGCTTGATTTTCGGCAGTCTGAATTTATAGGGACTGCCGATATTGTCAGTAAGATAAAAGCTGCCGAGGTCAACGCTTTCGTCCGAGTCGTTGTAAAGCTCCGCCCAGCCCTCGGCGCCGTTTTGAAGCTCGGTCAGGAGCAATCTGCCTTGGGAGGAAAGTCCTC
>CALEPU010000045.1 GCA_937913075.1 uncultured Clostridia bacterium | reverse complement strand
TCGAGATGGCGTCGGCGGGGCAGTTCTTCATGCACTTCGTGCAGCCGATGCACTTTTCGGCGTCGATGGCGTACGTGACGAGCTTCCTGCATTCGTGGGCAGGGCACTTCTTCGCGTTTATATGCGCGTCATACTCGTCGCGGAAGTAGCGGATGGTCGTGAGCACGGGGTTCGGCGCCGTCTGCCCGAGGCCGCAGAGCGCCCCGTCCTTGATGGCGTAGCACAGATCCTCGAGCTTCTCCACGTCGCCCGGCTCGCCCTTGCCCTCGACGATGCGGGTCAGGATCTCCAGCATGCGCTTGGTGCCGATGCGGCAGGGGGTGCACTTGCCGCAGGACTCGTCGACGGTGAAGTCGAGGAAGAACCTTGCGAAGTCGACCATACAGGTGGAATCGTCGGTGACGATCATACCGCCGGAGCCCATCATGGCGCCGATCTTGGTGAGGTTGGCGTAGTCGATGGGGGTGTCGAGGAACTGAGCGGGGATACATCCGCCGGAAGGACCGCCGGTCTGCACTGCCTTGAACTTCCTGCCCTTGGGGATACCGCCGCCGATATCATAGATGATGTGGCGGAGAGTGGTGCCGAGGGGAATCTCAACGAGACCGGTGTTGTTGATAGCGCCGCCGAGAGCAAATACCTTGGTACCCTTAGAGTCCTCGGTGCCCATGGAAGCGAACCAATCGGCGCCCTTCAATATGATCTGCGCTACGTTGGCAAGCGTCTCAACGTTGTTTATGATGGTGGGCTTGCCGAACAGACCCTTGTTAGCGGGGAACGGGGGCTTATTGCGGGGCTCGCCGCGGTTGCCCTCGATAGAGGTCAGAAGAGCGGTCTCCTCGCCGCAGACGAATGCGCCCGCGCCGAGACGAACGTCGATGTCGAAGTTGAAGCCGGTGCCGAAGATATCCTCACCCAGGAGACCGTACTCACGGGCCTGACCGATCGCGATCTCAAGGCGCTTTACGGCGATGGGGTACTCAGCACGGACGTAGATGTAGCCCTTGGAGGCGCCGATCGCATAACCGGCGATTGCCATTGCCTCGAGCACGGCGTGAGGATCGCCCTCGAGAACGGAACGGTCCATGAAAGCGCCGGGGTCGCCCTCGTCGGCGTTACATACGACGTACTTCTGATCGGCAACATTATTTGCGGCAAACTGCCACTTCATACCCGTGGGGAAGCCTGCGCCGCCGCGGCCACGAAGACCGGAGGCCTTGATGATGTCGATAACCTCCTGAGGAGTGTTCTCGGTGAGGACCTTGCCCAGAGCGGAATAACCGTCCATGGCGATGTACTCGTCAATGTTCTCGGGGTTGATAACGCCGCAGTTACGCAGCGCGACGCGGAGCTGGGTCTTGTAGAAATTAGTCTCGCCAAGAGGAGGAACGTCCTCAAGCTTCTGACCCTCCTCATCCTTATGGATGAGGCGCTCTACGATACGACCCTTGAGCAGATGCTCCTCGGCGATCTCGGTAACGTCCTCGGGCTTTACACGGCTGTAATAGGTCCCCTCGGGATAGACGATCATGATGGGACCGCGTGCGCAGAGACCGAAGCAGCCGGTGCGGATGATCTGGACTTCCTGATCGAGGCCGAGACGGACAAGCTCATCCTGGAGCTTGTCGGCGATGGTCATGCTGCCGCCGGAGGTGCAGCCTGTACCGCCGCAAATCAAAACATGTGTACGAATCATTAGAATAACCCTCCGTTATTTTTCAACAGCGCCGATGGTGTACTCAACGATGGGCTTGCCGCCCACGATGTGCTTTTCAACTATCTCCTTCGCCTTCTCAGGGTTGACGTAGACGTAGGTCACGCGCTCTTCGCCCTCGAAGACCTCAACGATAGGCTCATAACGGCACATACCGATGCAGCCGGTCTGGCTGACCTCTACCTTGCCGGAGAGGTTACGGTTTGCGATCTCCTCAACGAAGGTGTTGAGGACGGGCCTTGCGCCCGCGGCGATTCCGCAGGTCGCCATGCCGACGACTATGCGGGTCTCATTGGTGCCCTCGCGGAGGATGACCTTGGACTGCATCCTCTCACGGATAGCTTTCAGTTCTTCCAAAGATTTCATGATCACTGAATTCCTTTCATGATGTTGAGTGATAAAAATATTTATATCCCACGGCTCTGCGCCGTGAAAAGCTTGTTAATCGCAGATGCCGTACTGCTCCTCAAGAGTGGCTCTTATCCACACGAGCACGTCGGGGGAAGAAAGCGGTATGTCGTCTCCGAGCACGGCCTTTATCTCCCTTGTGTCAAGCTCGACGCAGCGATCGGGGCTTGTATGGCAGAAGTAAAAATCCACTTCGGGGCTGCCCTGCACCAGCGATACCAATGTGGATATAACGTCGCCGAGCGGCGTAAAATCCAAATGGTTTTTGTAGAAGAGAGCAACTACGTCCGTCCCGTGGGCGTCGGGATACAGCGCCCTCTCGCGGGAGGATATCGTCATATAACCGCCCGTCTGCTCCGCCGCCAGCTTTAAAAGCGGCAGACCCATGCCCACCTTGCGCGTGGTGCGGGTGGTGGAAAACGGGTTCGTGACGGTAGCCAGAAAGCTCTCGCTCATGCCCCTGCCGTCGTCAAGTATGGAAAGCTTTAACGTCTCCTCCTCCTCGTCGATGAGGATCTGCACAAAGCTCGCCTCGGCATGGATGGAATTCTGCGCTATGTCGAGAATATTGAGTGAAAGCTCCTTCATTGCTCCTCCATTAAACGGTTTATCATTTAGTGAGATACCTGAAAAGCGCGCTGCGGACTTCATCGGGCTCTGCGTCATCGGGGCAATCAAGCTCCATATGATTGAGCGTCACCGCAAAATCCGTCAGCCTGTGCGCATCCGAGGATACCACGACGCGCCGCCCGCCGGAAAGCTTTTCGGCATTCGGCTTGTCGCGCACCTCGCAAAGGGTGAATTCGGGCTCCTCGGGAAAGGCGCCCAGTATGGCCAGCATACCGTTCGACTCCCTGTCTATATGGGCGGGATAGGCAACGCCTCCCATGCTCCTCACCATAGCGGCTGCCTCGCTGAGCGAAAGCGTCGTCGCCGCGGGAAGAAAGTAAGGGTCCTCGCCCACTATCTCATCCTCCGCCGCCATTATGGGCTGACTGCCGAAGATCTCAACACGGTTTTTCAGCTTCATCCTGTAAGGCTGGAGAGCCTCATCGAAAGCCAGAGCCTGTTCCAGGCCTCCGAACAGGCAAACCATGTGTATCTCCTCGGAAGTCGTCAGCTCCATGCCGGCAACGGCGGTCACGCCGTACTCGGCACAGGCGGTGAAAAACGCAGGACAGTTTTTGCAGGAGTTGTGATCGGTGAGCGCAACTATCTTAACGCCCGCAAGGTATGCCATACCCGCGATATTGCACGGAGTCATTTCGTCGTCCCCGCAGGGGGAAAGACAGGAGTGAACGTGCAGATCGTAGGTAAACAGCGCCATCCTTTACCTCCTCAAAAGCTCGGCGATATCGCCGCAGAGCTCAAAGGTGCCCTTTTTGCTGCCCAGCAGGTTTATCTCATGCAGGCTCGCCGCGTCGACAGCAGCCTGATCCGGCATGACGCCCTCGGCAAACACGACGCACGCAACGTCTGCAAGCTGCGCGACTGCGGCGACGTTCATGTTGGACATTATCGTTACCCATGCGTCGCCCGCATCGGCTCTGCCCATTACCCAGCTCAAAAGATCGCCTGCGTAGCCGCCCGTGATCTCGCGCTCGCCGTCGGCAAGCAATATGGGTGTGAGCTCGAGCTCGCTGATAAGATCGTTTACCTTTAACATTTATAGCCCTCGCTATATTAATTGAAAATGAATTCCTGACTTGGGTTTATGAGCCCTCTCTGCTGTCCCTTATACGGCAGTCGGAAAGCTGTGCCTCCCCGTTCACCACGTCCAAAGCAAAGGCGCGGCAGGTGGGAGAGCCGCAGGCGCCGCAGTCCTTATTGGGCAGCTTTTCCACAAGCGCGTTTGCCTTTTGCATGGCAAGCAGCATGGAAAGCATATTCGGCGCGCCCTCCGGCATGTAGGTAAAGGGCCTTGCGTCCACAAGCTCGCCGGGCAGAGCGTCGCCGCTCATGCCTTCGATATCGGTAAGCCTGTTGGGCTGTATGGCACAGGTCTTGCGCAAATTGTGCAGACGCACTCTTGCGATATAGCCGTTGGCCGGAGCCAGCACGCCGCCGACGCAGCCGGCGGAGCAGGCGTTGAGCTCAACGAACCGTATGCCGTTCACGGTGCCGCTCTCAAGGTCGTCAAGCACCTTGATGACGTTGTCGGTCCCGTCCGCCGCAAGGTATGCGTCGTTCATAAGAGCGACGGCCTCGCCGGTCGTAATGGACCATCCGAGCCCCACGTTGCCCGCCTGTGAATCGGCCTCGGGCGAAGGGGCGGCAACGCTCTTCATCTTGGAGAGCAGCTCCATATACACGTCGTTCATGGAAACGACATAGTCGACGTAGACCTTCTGTCCTTCCATAACGTTTTTTGCCCAGCTTATCTTTGCGGGACAGGGGGATATAAACACCGTGCGGATATCGTCGGGAGATATCTCCGGATGCTCCCTCAGCACTTTTTCACGGGCGAACTTGCCCGCAAGCTCGTACGGGGTAAGCGTGGGGATAAGGTGCTCGCAGAGAGTGGGGAAGCGCAGCTTTATAAGCCTGACCACGGCGGGACATGCCGAGCTTATAGCAGGCAGCTTTATGCCCGGCTGCTTTAAATAGATGCGCGTCAGATCGGTAACGTACTCGGCGGCCTTCGCCACCTCGTACACCTCCTTAAAGCCCATATCCAGAAGACCCTGTATGACGTAATCCGCGTCGTCAAGGTTGTTAAACTGTCCAAACAGACTCGGCGCAGGCAGCGCAACGAGGTATTTGGACCAATCAAGCTCCTCCAGCCTGTCGTAAACGGCATGCTTCGCGGCGTGCTTGCACACCCTGATGCACTCCCCGCAGTCAATGCACTGCAAGGGGTTTATCTGCGCCTTGTCGCCCCTGATGCGTATAGCTTCAACGGGGCAGCGCCGCAGGCAGGTGGTACAGCCCGTACATTTTTCGGGATCTATGGATACCGAATGAGTGTAGGTTGCCATCGGCTTGACTTCTCCTTAACAGTAAAATAGGTCGATAGTCAGCTGTTGCCCTCTGCGTTGGGTTTGAGATGATACCAAAGCTCTATGGTGGTGCCAACGCCCACCTTCGTGTCAATGTGCATCTCATCCGAGTAGCGCTTCATGTTGGGCAGACCCATGCCGGCTCCGAAGCCGAGCGCGCGGATATTCTCCGGCGCGGTGGAGAAGCCCTCCTTCATGGCGTCCTCAATGTTGCGGATACCCGGACCAACGTCCTTGAGGGTGATGAGGATAGTATCCTCGGTGATGTAAAGATCGGCGTCGCCGCCGTGAGCGTGGATGACCATGTTGATCTCTCCCTCATACATGGCGACGGAAACGCGGCGGATCACCTCGGGTGAAACGCCTATCTGCCGAAGCAGCTTTTTTGTCTCGACGGAAGCCTTGCCCGCGTTGGCAAAGCTCGCGCCGTCAACGTCAAAATGAAAATGCAGTGCCTCAGACATCGGCTTCACCCTCGTTGCCGCATTTCCTGCCAAGTCCGGCGGTATAAAGCCTGCCGCAGGACTCGAACATGGGCAGCTCGGTTTGAAGCACGGCAACGCCGCTGTCCGCGGCAAACTCAACTATTCCCTCGGGAGGTATCTTGCCTCGGACGAATACGACGCAGTTCATGTCCATCATGAGCAGCGTGCGTATCACCTGCACGTTGATAAGACCCGTGAGCAGTATGCCCTCCTCCTTTACGTAGGCGAGCACGTCGCTCATCATATCGCTGCCGCAGGCGGAGTTGACCTCCAGATCCAGCATATCCCCGCCGGTGAGAACCTTTGCTTCCAGTATGGATGCAACCTCGCTGATTTTCATTTTAAAGCCTCTCCTTTACAAAGAGCGATTTACTGATACTTTGCGATGATATCCCTGACGTCGGCGGGAACCAAACGGCCGTAGACCTCGCCGTCAACGGTCATAACGGGAGCAAGACCGCAGCAGCCGAGGCAGCGGGTGGGCTCCAGAGTGAACTTACCGTCGCTGGTGGTGTGACCGGGCTCGACGTTGAGAACGCGGGAAAGCTCGTCCAGTATGTTCTGGCTGCCCTTAACGTAGCAGGCGGTGCCGAGACATACCCTGATGAGATGCTCGCCGCGGGGCTCAAGGTTGAACATGGAGTAGAAGGTGGAAACACCGTAGATCTCCTCCAAAGAACGACCGAGACCCTCTGCAACGATCTTCTGTACCTCTATGGGCAGATAGCCATAGATCTCCTGTGCCTTCTGGAGAACGGGCATCGTTGCGCCTTCCTTGCCCACCCAGCCGGCCATGAATTCCCTGAGCTGGGCTTCCTGTTCGGGAGTGCCCTTGAAGGGAATTGCCGTGATTTGTTTTGCCATGACAGTCCTCCTTATACCGCTTGTGCGGAATTTTTGAACGTATATCGGCGACGATACGCACCGCCTATATCATTCATACGCGGACTTATCGCCCGTATATGCCCAATATAGGTAGGGTAACCTATCATCGACCATCGTAAGTATAACACACCGCTCGCACGAATTCTATATGCAATCGCAACAATTTATTGTATATTTCGGCATGGGCGGTATTATAGGGATATTAAGGTTGACAGTGCAACGCTTTTATGATAAAATAATCAGATATTATATAGGATCAGGAGGGCGCTATGGATTGGTTTTTTCCCGCGGCTTTTGCTTTTGCCGGCGGCATTGTGATAGAGCTTATCAACTATCTTGTGACCAAGGCCGCCTTGAAGGGGCGCGGCTCGCTTTACGTACTGCCTCTGCGCACTCTTTTGACCGCGGCTTATATCGCGGCGCTCTACTTTATAGGCGAAAAGGCAAGCTTCGGCATACGCCCGCCTATGATAGGCGGCGCTCTTGGCTGCACCTTGGGAATAATTATTTTCTCATTGCTGCTGGCACGCGCCAATAACGGCGGCGCCGGAGAGGAGAGGGACAATGGGTGAGCCGTCCGCTCCCATTTTAAAAATCTTCGGCATACTCGATATCACGCCCGAGGTAATAACCATGCTTGCCATCATCGCGGTCTTCGCGGTGCTGGGGCTTTTGCTGCGCCGCAGCCTTAAAGAGCGTCCCGGCAGGCTGCAAAACATAATAGAGATGGGCGTCGGCTACCTCGACAGCTTCTTCACCGATATCATGGGCCGCAAAAACGCGAGGAAGTACCTTTATTTTCTCGCATCGCTCTTCTGCTTCATACTTTTTGCGAACTACTCGGGGCTGATACCCGGCGTGGGCATATCGCCGTATTTCAAAGCGCCGACCTCCTCCCTTTCGGTGACCTTGGGGCTTGCGGCGCTGACCTTCGTCTTTATACAGGTCTCCGCCTTCCGCGCGGGCGCAAAGCACTATATAAAGCATTTTTTGACGCCGATAGTGCCGCTTTTGCTCATGGATGAAATAATAAAGCCCGCGTCGCTCGCTCTGCGTCTCTTCGGCAATATCTTCGGCGAGGAGACGGTTATAGAGAACCTTTACGAGCTTTTGCCTATCGGTGCGCCGATAATAATGATGGCGCTCTCGCTGTTGTTCTGCGCTATACAGGCTATGGTCTATACCATGCTGACAGCCTCGTATTTGCAGGAGTTTTTGGAGGATTGACCCCGCTCCGCAGGAGCGAATAAACAAACATTATTTTAAGGAGATGTCAATATGACCGAGTCCGCACTGACAGCGATCGCAGCCGCGCTCTGCATCGCGCTATCTACCATCTTCCCCGCAATGGGGCAGGGCAAGGCGGCAAAAGCCGCTCTCGAAAGCATTGCGCGTCAGCCCGAGGCGGCGAAGGACATAAGGTCCACACTGCTGCTCTCGCTGGCGTTGATGGAGGCGCTGACGATCTACGGTCTGCTCATAGCCTTCATGCTGGTCGGCAAGATAAGGTAACGCCACAATAAAGGAGCTCCCATGTCCTTACAGCCCTCTTTGATAATATGGACTGTGATATGCTTCTGCCTGTTTGCGCTCGTTGTTTACAGACTTATTTTAAAGCCTGTGCTCGAGGTTATGGATAAGCGCGAGCAGCGGGTGCTTTCCGCGCGCCAAGCGGCGGCAGCGGCAAAGCAAAAGAGAGCGGAGGATCAAAAACGCCTCGCTGAGGAAAGCCGCCTTGCGGCAGAGCGCGAGAATGCGCTCCTTGACGAGAGGATGGAAGCCCGTCGGCATGAGATGAGCTTAGAGCTTGCGTCGCTTTCGCAGGAGGCGGAGCTCAGAAGGCAGAAGGAAGCCGATGGCATGAGCGAAAGAACAGCCGAGGCGGAGCGCGAGATCTCCGCCGCCATGGACGGCATGATAGCCGCCTTTACCGATAAGCTCATTGCGGGAGGGCGAGGCTGATGGAATACCTTTACGCCGTTATCAATTTTGCGCTGCTGGCGCTCATTATATGGCTCGTCGGCGGCAAGTCGATAAAAAAGATGTTCACCTCCCGCAGGGAGAGGATAAACGCCGAGCTCGACGAGGCGGAGGCCATAGAGCGCGAGCTTGCGGAGCAGCGCCTTGACTTTGCTCCCGCAGATGGCTCGCCTTCGCTTAACGCGCCCGCTTCAAACGCGCGTAATGCCGAGGCTGAGCTTGCGGCGCTTGAGGAGGATTTCGAGCTCAAAAAGCAAAGCGTCCTCGACGCCGTCCTCTCCAACGAGGAGGATATGAAAAGGGAGGCGCTGCTGACCGCGAGGGAGCATGCGGTGCATGAGCTTATTAAAAGGCTTCGGGTACATCTCGCCGAGGAGCCTCAGGCGGGCAGGCTCCGCGAAAACGAGCCCGCGCTCGCGGATAAAATACTTGCAAACGTTCGTCTTACGCCCGGCGATATGTGCTACCTGATGCATCACGACGTGCTGTACATCACGCTGACGAGCGCATATCCCCTGCCGCAGGATATAGTCGATAAGCTGGGCAACCGTGCGAAGGAGCTTTTAGACGAGGTCGGCGGCAAGCCCTCCTATTGGGTCAAGGTCGATCCCGAGCTTATAGGCGGTCTGCGTCTCAGAATAGGCGACACGGTATACGACTGCACGGTCGACAACAGGCTCTATCATCTTGAACGCGATCTTTTAAAGCGCCCTCTCGGCAGCGATATCAATGCCGAGGATATAATCAAAGATATGCTCGCCGGCGTCGAGGAGAGCGAGCCGCGGGTCGATATTTTCCAGCTCGGCAGGGTTTTGAGCGTATCCGACGGCATTTGCAGGCTTGACGGTCTTGCCGATATCATGTACGGCGAGGTAGTGGAGTTTGAGTGCGGCGAGCGGGGCATGATACTCGATATAGAGCCGGAGCGGATAGGCTGCGTGGTGTTCGGCAAGTATGAAAATATAGAGATTTTGAGCCGCGTCCGCAGGGTCGGGCGCATTGCGAGCGTGCCCGTAGGCGAGGAGCTGTTGGGCAGGGTGGTCGACCCGCTGGGCAGACCTCTCGACGGCAAGGACAGGATAAATACCGCCAACAGAAGACCCATCGAGTTTGCCGCGCCTTCCATACCCGAAAGACGCTCGGTATCGGTGCCCATGCACACGGGGCTTAAAGCGGTCGACGCGCTCGTTCCCATAGGCCGCGGTCAGCGCGAGCTTATAATAGGCGACAGGCAGACGGGTAAATCCGCGCTCGCCGTGGACGCCATAATAAATCAAAAGGGCAAGGATGTTTACTGCATTTACGTTGCGATAGGTCAGAAGGAGTCAACGGTTGCCGAGATACGCGCCAAGCTGCAAAAATACGGCGCTATGGAGTACACCACGATAGTCGCCGCGACAGCTTCGAGCTCCGCCTCTATGCAGTACATTGCGCCCTTTGCAGGCGCCGCCATGAGCGAATATTATATGTACTCGGGCAAGGACTGCCTTATTGTTTACGACGATCTTACCAAGCATGCGGTCGCATACCGCGAGCTTTCGCTTTTGCTGCACCGTCCCTCCGGCAGGGAGGCTTACCCGGGCGACGTTTTCTATCTGCATTCACGCCTGCTTGAAAGAGCCGCAAGGCTTTCGGAGGAAGCCGGCGGCGGCTCCGTCACAGCGCTCCCCATTATAGAAACTCAGGCGGGCGATATCTCCGCCTACATCCCCACGAACGTCATCTCCATAACGGACGGGCAGATATTCCTCGAAACGGATCTTTTCAACGAAGGTCAGCGCCCCGCAGTAAACGTGGGGCTTTCGGTATCGCGTGTAGGCAGCGCCGCGCAGACAAAGCTCATGAAGCAGGTATCTTCAAGGCTTCGCATGGAGCTCGCACAGTACCGCGAGCTTGCGGCGTTCTCGCAGTTCGGCTCCGATCTGGACGACAATACGAGAAGGGTGCTTGACTCCGGCGTCCGGATGATGCGCGCGCTGCGGCAGAGGCGGTATGAGCCTCTTGAAGATTGGAAGCAGGCGCTCCTCATTTACGCCGTAGCGGAGGGCTTCGCAAAGGAGGTCGACCCGGACGGTATAGAGCGCTTCGAGCTGGGGCTTTACGATTATTTCGAGCAAAATGCACCGGAGCTCACAGCCTCGCTCAAAACGGGCGCCAAGATGGACAAGGCGTTTGAAGCCAAGCTCAAAGCCGAAATAGCAAGCTATGCGGGGGTGAGCTGATGCCCTCCCTAAGAGATTTAAAAAAACGGCTTCAAAGCGTTAAGACCACGGGACAGCTTGCGGGAGCGATGCGCACCGTATCCACCGCAAAGTATTCAAGAGCCTCCTCCTCGTTAAAGGGCAACGCGCCCTATTCGGCGGCGTTGAATGAGCTTGCTTCGGTCGCGGGCGGGAGCGGCGCGGCAAGCCTCGGCTCATTAAAAAAGCACGGCAGACAGGGCAAAAAGAAGCGCCGCGAAGAAGGCTTTAAGGAGGAGTATAAGGAGCGCGTTGTGCTCGTGCTGATATCCGGCAACAGAGGGCTCTGCGGCGGCTATAATCACGAGCTTTTCAATTTCTTTTCCGAAAAATACAGGCGTTTTGACGCGCCCCTTGTCGTCGCCTGCGGGCGCATGGCGGCGGAATACTGCCGCGAGAAACACATCCCGCTCCACGCCGAGCTCAGCATAAAGGACGTCCCATCCCACGAGGACGCGGATGCGCTTTATGAGCTCGTTTTCAAGGCTTATACCGATGGCGGCAGGGTGATATTCTGCTTCCAAAGGTTTATCAATATGCTCAAACAGTCTCCCGTGCTCACGCGCTTTTTGCCGCCGGACGCGGAACAGACCGAGGACGAAAAGGCGCTTGGACTGATACCCTTTGCCTCGGTCATCGGCGGGGCGGATGAAAAGGACGCCGCCGAGGAGAACGACGAAGTGCAGCTGCGGGAGCCCGATGGGAGGGGGCATATTCAAAATTTGCTCTTTATACCCGACAGGGAGACAGTGCTGCGCAAGCTTTTGCCGCTGTGCCTTAAAAACGGTGTGTATACGCTGCTTTTGCAGTGCGCCTCCGGCGCGCAGGCGGCAACGCTCATGGCGATGCGCGCGGCCTATGACAACGCTGCAAGCTCGGCTCAGCAGCTCGAAACGGCGATAAACCGCCGCCGTCAGGCGCTCGTTACGCAGAGCGTTATAGAGACCGCTGCCGAAAGCGAACAATATTAAAAAAGGAGAGCCTAAAATGCCGTTAGGATCGAAGGGCTTGATAACGAGAATAATAGGGCCGGTCGTCGACGTCACCTTCCCCGCGGGGGAGACGCCGGAGATTTTCAACGCACTCGAGGTAAAGCTGCGGGACGGCACTCTGCTGCTCGAAGCCTTGCAGCAGCTCGGCGACGGCGACGTGCGCTGTATCACTATGCACTCCACGGAGGGGCTTTCCCGAGGCATGGAGGCGGTCGACACAGGCGCTCCAATTTCCGTGCCGGTGGGTGAGGCTACGCTCGGGCGCATGATAGACGTGAGCGGCAGTCCGATAGACCGAGGCGGCGTGATAAAAGCCGAAAAGCGCTGGCCCATACATCACAGCGCCCCCGCGTTTACCGACATCAGACCCTCGGAGGAGCTGCTTGAAACGGGCATAAAGGTCATCGACCTTATGACCCCCTACGCCAAGGGCTCGAAGATAGGTCTCTTCGGCGGCGCGGGCGTGGGCAAGACGGTGCTCATAATGGAGCTCATTCGCAATATAGCCTTTGAGCACGACGGCTATTCGGTGTTTGCGGGCGTTGGCGAGCGTTCGAGGGAGGGTCTCGATCTCTGGCAGGAGATGAAGCAGTCCGGAGTTTTGGATAAAACCTCGCTCGTATTCGGTCAGATGAACGAGCCCGCAGGCGCAAGGCTCAGAGTTCCTTTGGCGGGGCTTACCATTGCCGAGTATTTCAGAGAGTATTCGCACAAGAACGTGCTTCTTTTCATTGACAACATATTCCGCTTCACCCAGGCGGGCAGCGAGGTATCGGCGCTGCTGGGGCGTATGCCCTCCGCCGTAGGCTATCAGCCCACATTGGCTTCCGAAATGGGCAAGCTTCAGGAGCGTATAGTTTCTACCAAGAACGGCTCCATAACCTCCGTTCAGGCGATCTACGTCCCCGCAGACGATCTGACGGATCCCGCTCCGGCGACTACCTTCACCCATCTTGACGCGACGACGGTGCTCTCGCGCTCAATAGTGGAGCTGGGCATTTATCCCGCGGTCGCGCCGTTGGAGTCGGGTTCGCGTATGCTGTCGCCCGACATAGTGGGCGACAGGCATTACAACTGCGCTAAGGAGGTGCAGCGCGTACTGCAAAGGTATAACGAGCTGCACGATATAATTGCTATACTCGGCATGGATGAGCTTTCGCCCGAAGACAGACTGACTGTCAGAAGAGCAAGGAAGGTGCAAAGGTTTATGAGCCAGCCCTTCCACGTTGCGGAGGGCTTTACCGGCATGCAGGGCAAATTTGTGCACATCGAGGATACAATAAAAGGCTTTGAGGCCATTTTGGGCGGTGACGTTGACGATCTGCCCGAGCAGGCGTTTATGATGGCGGGCGGCATTGACGAAGTGCGCACCGCCGCGAAGGCGCAGGGGGCGGTCTGATGGCGGAAGGCATCAACCTCGTAATAGTCACTCCCACCGGCGAGGCCGAGCGCGTACAGTGCTCCGCCGTTACGCTTTACGCGCGTGATAATAAAAAAGGCGAGGGCGGCGGCAGCGTGGGCATACTGCGCGGGCATGCTCCCGCAGTAATAGCGCTGGAGGAAAGCTCCCGCATAATATGCACTCTTGACGGGCAAAAAAAGGTCTTTACAGTCGACGGCGGCTTTGCAAGCGTGCAAAACGATACGGTAACCGTCGTTACACCCCGTGCCGAAAAACGGTATTAACTGCCCTTTATTTCATTGAATAGCTGCCTCATCCTGTCGGCGTCGCTCTTGGTGGGCTCATGCTCCATGCGGTATCTTGCGAGCTTATAGAGATCGGTAAGCTCATCCGTACTGACCTGCTTTTCTTTTATCGAAAGCCGCTCGTATGAAGCTTCGTTTATCTCCGTACAGGTATCGGCGGCTCTTATCGGCACGTTCAGCGAGCGCAGATGACGCAGATACTCCTTATAAGTATAACGCATACGCTTACGCGGGTCGCGGCTGAAGCGCGACGGTCTATCCTTCTTCTGATCTTCGTCCTCGGAGGGCATTTTTCTTGTGACGACCCTTGGATAGCCCTCTCCGTGTCCGCGCTCCTTATCCTTGAGCTTCCTCAGCAGCTTGCGCGCCGCTATTATGAGTATTACAAGTGATACTATTCCCACTGTGACAAGGAACAATATCACCAGCGGTTTAGTATCCTTTTCATATACGGGCGCAGCCTCCATATTCCAATCCACCTCAGGAGGCGCCGTGGGCAAGGGCGCGTGCTCGACTATTTGAGTTGGCAAGACCGTTATCTCCTCTTTATAGACACGGCGGTGACGGAACAGGAGCAGCAGCCATTCACCCAGACGGCGCAGAAAAGGCGAAAGCACGTTGTCGCGTATAAGCTTTATATAACGCAGCGGGTTAATAACAAACAGCAGTATGCTCGCGCCTATAAGCATGAGCGTATCGCGGAGCTGGCGGCGGTTGAACGCCTTTTTGTCGACCTCGCCCTTCTGACCGCGCAGCAAGCGCAGCAGCAGCACTCCTGTGATAAGCAGCACTATCAGCACCGGTATCTCGGAGCTCACCGCAAGCTTTAAATATTTCAGATCCTGTATTTCGTTTTCGGAGAAAACGGAATTGAAGGCGTTTACCATTACAAAGGCAAGGGCGAGCGCTATAAGCGCAAAGCCGAACCGCGCCTTAAAGCTGTGATAGGTTATATTATGCCGCAGGGTCAAAGCAAAATAGACCGCAGCGGCTATCCCGATGGCGTGAACCGCGGCATGGAGCCAAGAGAGCCGCAGGACAAACAGGAAGCCAAAGAGCGCAATGGCAGCGCCAAACAGCATAAACAGCGTACTCCGCTTCTCCTGCCGACTGATAATATCCGGCAGGAAAGCAACCAGCAGACCCGTATAAAGGCACAAAAAGCTCAGCATAGGCTGCGCCGTACCCGTAATAAGCGCTGCGGCGAAACCAAGGGTCAGATAAACGAGCGCTGCGGCAAAGGCCGCCCTGAAAAATCTGTTCACGCCTCCGCCTCCCCGCTCTCGGGAGCATTGCCCATAACAAGGCTTTCAAGCTCATCCGTCAGTATTTCGTCGGCATACAGTGTCATTACCTCGCCGCCGTTAAGCGCCTCTATCCTTTTAACCGCACAAGCCGTTTCTTCACAGCGCCTTGTTGATATCAAAAGCAGCGTCCGCTGTCTTTCGGCGCCGGTACACGCGGCAGTTGCGAGCTCGGAAAGGGGACAGACCTCGCCGTTGCTTGCCGAGCCGAGAGCATAGAGTATGCGGGCGTAGGCTTCGCCCTTGCCTCCGGTGCTTGAAAAGCTTGCTATACCGCCGGTTATTACGGCATTTGTAACAAGATTATAACTCATGTGCCGATCCTCGAGCATATCGCAGACCGTGCGCGCCATGGCAAAGCAAAGCTCCTGCCTTTTAAAATGATTATCGAAATCGCCGTGATACTGCATATCGAGCACCACGCATACCGACTGCTGCCATACGGGATCGAACTGCTTTACCACAAGAGAATTCCTCACGGCGCTTTGCAGCCATGATATCTGGCGCATAGGCTCGCGCCCCGTATACTCGCGGTAGCCGCGAACGGAAAGCGGGTCTTCAAGCAGCATCTGCCGCCTCGCAAGCTCATCCATAACGGAGGTAAAGCAGCTTACAAGCTCCCCGTCCGTTATCCGCGGGGGATATATAACGATGCTGTTTTCGTTCGGCATATCGTAATCGAACTCTCGCAGGCCCAGAAAATCACCTGAATGGAACTCCGCATAGGAGAAGCAGTATTCCCCGCGTTTGGATATTGAGGCTCTAAGCGAGCGCTCCACCTGCTGCCTGCCGCGCACGACTGCGGTGCTGCGGTATATACGGCGCTCGTTTCGGGTTATCTTTATGCTGAACTGCTCCGCCTCGCAAACATTGAGCTCGTTCGGAAAGTACTCCTCTATCCTGAGCAGGGGGGTCGCCCTGCGCCCGATGTTTGAAACGGTGCTGAACACGACAAACTCCTCCCCGGGCTCGCCTGCGCGGACCGAGGGCTTGCATTCGTAGCGTATTCTGCTGTGATCCGCTGCGTTGCGGACGGAATACCATTGCAGAAGCAGCGCCGTCAATATGAAAACCGCAAAGAAGATCAGCATTTTTTAAAGAGTCTTTATGCCTCCGTGGGTACCTTTATCTCGGAGAGCATATCGTTAAACAGCTCCTCCGACTCCGCGCTGCCGACGGCCGTGCGGTAATAGAGCCTGTGGGCGAGTATGCGCGGGGCGAGCTTTTTAACGTCGTCGGGCGTGACAAAATCCCTGCCGTTGAAGGCGGCGTAAACCCTTGCCGCCTTGCAGAGGGCTATCGTTCCGCGGGGAGAAGCGCCGATGTTTGCGCGTGAGTCGTTCCTCGTCTTCTCTATAATGTCCATTATATAGCTCATCACAAGCTCGCTTATCTCGATGCTGTCGAGCGAGGCGCGCAGGGCAAGCGTCTCCTCCCTTGTTACCGCCTGCGGAAGCTCCTCTATTATGTCGTTTGTGTCCCTGCGCAGCGCGACGGAGGACTCCTCCTCGCGGGTCATATAGCCGAGCTTCATTCGCATCATAAAGCGATCCATCTGCGCCTCCGGCAGCGGGAAGGTGCCGTAGGATTCCAGCGGGTTCTCCGTGGCCATGACGATGAACGGCTCCTCCAGCTTCTTTGTCACGCCGTCCGCCGTGATCTGGCACTCCGCCATCGCTTCCAGGAGC
>CALEPU010000044.1 GCA_937913075.1 uncultured Clostridia bacterium | reverse complement strand
GTCATGATCGGCCCCGATCATCACGACGTTTCCGGTACCGACTCGCCCTTCCGTGAGACCGCAAACATCAAGGACGGCTCCAACGTAATGGCCGATATGGCAGTTCAGTGCTTCGCAGGCAACGCAGCAAGGGGCATGAGCCTTTGTGCTCTGCACAACGGCGGCGGCGTCGGCATCGGCAAGTCGATAAACGGCGGCTTTGGTCTCGTGCTTGACGGCAGCGAGCGCATCGACAATATAATTAAGTCCGCTATGATGTGGGACGTCATGGGCGGCGTAGCAAGAAGAGCTTGGGCAAGAAATCCTGCTTCCATCGAGACGAGCATGGAGTATAACCGCAAGCACGAGGGCGAGGCGCATATCACAATACCTTATCTCGTCGACGATGCTCTTATTGAAAAGCTCACAGAGGATATGTGATCCTTAACTATATTATAAAAGGAGAATTGTATCATGGCAAAGATAATCGAATGCGTACCCAATATTTCCGAAGGCAGGAACCATGAGGTCATAGAGGCCTGCGTTGACCAGATCAGGAACACTGCCGGCGTTACACTGCTGGATTATTCCAGTGACGCCAGCCATAACCGCAGTGTCATAACCTTTATGGGCAGCCCCGAGGGAGTTATGAATGCCGCTGTCGCACTCACAAAGAAAGCAGTCGAGCTCATTGACCTTAACCATCATACCGGCGAGCACCCCAGAATGGGCGCTGTTGACGTTTGTCCGCTTATTCCCTTAAAGGATATCACCACCGAGGAGGCTGTCGGCTATTCCAAGCAGCTCGGCGAGCGCCTTTGGAACGAGGCGGGCGTGCCTGTTTTCCTCTATGAGGACTCCGCTTCCGCGCCACACAGGGTCAACCTTGCCGACATAAGGAAGGGGCAGTTTGAGGCAATGCCCGAAAAAGTTAAGGATCCCATGTGGACTCCCGATTTCGGCGGCGCGTTCTGTCATCCCACCGCGGGCTGCACCGCTGTCGGCTGCCGTATGCCGCTCGTCGCTTTCAACATCAATCTTTCCACCGATAATGTTGATATTGCAAAGTCCATTGCTAAGATAATTCGCCGTAAGAACGGCGGTTTCGACTGCGTTAAGTCCAACGGGTTCCTTATCGAGGTGCCTGCTGATGAGGAGAAGGGGTCGCCTGCACGCAAGTATGCACAGGTTTCCATCAATATGACCGACTTCAACCGCACGCCTCTTTACAGGGTGGTTGAGGTCACCAAAGCAGAGGCGAAGCGTTGGGGCGTTTGGGTGACCGGCACCGAGATCGTAGGTCTTACTCCCATGCGCGCTCTTATTGACTCCGCCGAGTATTATCTCCAGCTCGAAGGCTTTGACTTTGACAAGCAGGTCATCGAGAACTATATGCTATGATGGATATGCTGCTAATTAAAAACGCAACGCTTGCTACCGCTCATGGCTGCACACCCGCAGCCGGAGCGGCGCAGCATACGACTGTAACCGTCACGGAGAACGCATCTGTGCTTATAAACGGCGATACCATACAGACCGTTTACGGCTCGGGCGAAGCTCCGAGCTTTGAGTGTGATAACGTCATAGACGCAGAGGGCAGGCTTGTAACTGCCGGCCTTGTTGACGCGCATACGCACCTTATTTTCGGAGGCTGGCGTCAGCATGAAGTCCCGCTCAAATTAAAGGGCGCTTCCTACCTCGAGATTTTACAGGCTGGCGGCGGCATATTGAACACCTTAAAGGCAACGAGAGCAGCATCCGAGGACGAGCTTTTCGATAAGGCCGCCAAGGTTCTGGAAGAGATGCTGCATCACGGCGTCACCACTGTCGAGGCAAAGAGCGGCTATGGTCTTGACGCCGAGAACGAGTTGAAGCAGCTTCGCGTGATCCGAAGGTTAGCTCATGAGGGCGGATATAACGTCGTACCTACATTTATGGCGGCGCATGCCGTTCCGCTGGAGTTTTCTGGCGATCCCGACGGCTATATCGAGCATATCTGTACCAAGATACTGCCTCTTGTCGCCGACGACGAGCTTTGTGAGTTCGTTGATATCTTCTGCGAAACCGGCGTCTTCAATGTTGAGCAGTCGAGGAAAATGCTGCAATACGCCCAAATGTATGGCTTTAAGACCAAGATCCATGCCGATGAGATCGACGCCATTGGCGGCTCAAAGTTGGCGGGCGAGATCGGTGCTGTTAGCGCAGAGCATCTTATCGCCATTGACGATGACGGTATAGCTTCAATGGCAAAGGGTGGCACGATCGCCTGCCTGCTTCCGGGGACTTCGCTCTATCTTGGCAAGGATTTCGCTCCGGCGAGGAAGATGGTCGAAGCAGGCGTGCCCGTTGCCGTCTGTACCGATTTCAATCCCGGCTCCTGCCCATCCTGCAATCTGCAGCTTTGCATGAATCTCGCTCTCCTGCGCTATAAACTCACCCCGCAGGAGGTGCTTACCGCCGTTACCCTCAATGCGGCTTGCGCCGTTGACAGGGCAAATGTCTGCGGCACAGTGGAAAATGGAAAGCGTGCCGATCTCGTGATATGGGACGCGCCAGACCTTGATTATCTTGTTTACAGAATGGGGAGCAATCTCGCTTCCACAGTTATTAAAGGAGGAAAAACAGTATGAAGCTTGCCGATATGACAGTTAGGGATTATATGGCTTTGCTGGGCTCCGATGCTCCCGCACCCGGCGGCGGAAGCGCGGCGGCGCTCTGCGGCGTTCAAGGTACCTGCCTTGTTACTATGGTCGCGGAGCAGACCACGAGCAAAGCGCGTTACGAGGCGGAATGGCCCATAGCACAGAAGGTCATCGACGAGGGTATGCCCATAGCCGCCGCTCTTACCGAGCAAATAGACAAGGATACCGATGCTTACAATCTTGTGGCAGCCGCGTTTAAAATGCCCAAGGAATCCGACGAGGATAAGGCGGTTCGCCGCAAGGCCATTGCCGACGCGACCTTAGTTGCGACCGAGGTTCCTTTTGAGACTCTGCGTCTTGCCGTCTCCGCTATGGAGCTTGCCAATACGCTGCCGGGTCATTACAACACCAACTGCGCGAGCGACCTTGGCGTGGGTATCCATAACCTGCATACCGCAGCACATGGCGCTTGGATGAACGTTTCCATAAACCTCGGCGGAGTTAAGGACCCTGAGAAGGCGGCTTTCTTTGCCGAAGAGGGGAAGAAGCTCATTGCACGTGCGAACGAGATAAACGACTCCGTTCTCGAAGTCGTATGGAAGGACATACAGGGCTGATCGCCCAAAGATGTGTTTTTGAAGGATGATGATGATCCTGCTTTTAGGCTCTGCATCATCCTTCTTTATACCTTGATAACTTATCCGCAATATCTTTCCGCTTTACGGTAATTTAACATACCGCGAGCAGGAAATAATGAAAAGAGCCGCCGGAGCAGCTCTTATGCCTTATTAATTTACAAATCACTTTTTGTTAACAGAATCCTTCATTCCCTTGCCGGGCTTGAAACCGGGTGTGCGCGATGCTTCGATCTTCATCTGCTCACCTGTACGGGGGTTCCTGCCGACTCTGGCGGTACGGGTCCTCACCTCAAAGGATCCGAAACCGGGAAGTACAACCTTGCCGTCTGTGGCAAGACCGTCGATAATGCCGTTAAGCACTGCGTCGACGGCCTTATGCGCCTCAGCCTTGGTGATCTCCGCCTTGGAGGATACGACCTCTACGAGTTCCAGTTTAGTCATTTTTTTAATCTCCTTTGGAATTTATTGGTTCAAGAACAGTTTACTATATCTTTGAACAAATTGCAAGTAAAATCCAATTAATTTGTTAACTTTTGCTCCGATGAATGAAATTGTCTCTTCCCTCCGTTAACCTTATGTAAACACCAATGAACGGAGGTATGAAATGAATATGAGACAACGGATAAAAGAAACAGTGTGTCTGCTGCTTGCGTGCTTGATGTTAGTCGCATCCGGCTGTGTCAATACGCCGGAGGGTGAAGCGGTCGCCGCAAATGCGGGAACTACGGAACCAAGAACGGAGCAAATCTCACAGGCGGCGGCGACGCCCGCTCCGCAGATCACCAGATCGGAAGAGCGTCGTGTAGGGAAAGAGTGTAGAT
>CALEPU010000043.1 GCA_937913075.1 uncultured Clostridia bacterium | reverse complement strand
CAGGATTCAGCTCACGCGCCTCCGCTTTATGTGTAAAGTCCTTTATAAAAGACACATTGCGGAACGGATCGCCATAGTTCATAAAGTCAATGCTGTTACTGTTGAGCAGCATCTTTCCTGCCTCGACGGCTTCAACATGGGTATCTGTGATGTGGACGGATGAATTCCCTATGTTGTAGAGCTCGCGGATGCGCTGTTTGAGTTCAAGCACGCTTTCAAGAGCCGCATTGCAAATTACGTACACAGTGGTCGGTGCGTTTTCGCGGTAACATTCCCTTGCTTTTGAGGATACTCCGCTGAAACCGCTGTCGAGCGAGCCTATCCACGGCATGCTCCTGTAAAACGATACCATGAGCTTCTCCATGCCATGAAAGTTAATCTGCGCCTCTTTCCTATACACAACGGAGGCGTGTTCTTTTATCAGCCCTTCGACCTCGGCAAGCTTACCTTCATCATATGCCGCAGGCCACAGGCAGACAGTGTATACCTGTTCCGAGAACCTTATGTACTGATACGCCATGAAGTCAAGCTGCTCACGGCTCATGCCTTTTTTGCTGAAAAACTCATGATCGTAGCCGCTCGTCCTTCCGGGTATTCGGACTATCGAAATCGGGATATCGTAATATATGGCTATAGCCGTGCGGTGCGAGCCGTCGAGTATAGCTCCGTCCGCGCCGACCGGGACTACGGACTTTTCGGGATCGAAGCCGTTCTGCTTGATATCCACGATGAGCCTGTCAAAGCTCGCAAAATAATCCTGTATGGAGTTCTTGGCGGTGAGCCCCGGCTCAATGAACGCGCCGTCTGAGAACGCTTCGATATGCTCCTTATAAAGCTCCTTCGCGAAGCTCATATCCAAGCCCTTTTCAAGGCAGTCGATATAATAAAGCTTGCAGGCAAGATCGAACCTGTTCGCCGTCAAAAGCGTCTTGGGAGCGACAGTTTCCGTCACAAGCTCCGCACCGGGATCGAGTCCCCATGCGTCAAGGAAGTATTTGGATATGCATGACGAGGCGGTCAAGGTTTTTTTGGCGTTCGCACTCAAATTTATCCTCCGAAGCTCCTTCCGATCGTTTACTTTTTGCCAAAAAGCCCGCGCCGTTTTTTCTTTTCGGGGACGGCTTGGGCCCTTTCAAGCAGGTACTGCTCGTGATCGTGAGGCACATAGACCCTCGACCTGCGGTAAGCCTTATCTATTGGCTGGTCAAATATATGCCTTAAGAACCGATCGTACTCGGCCATGTGCCCGCAATAATCGAAATCCGGATTGAAAATGGGCCTTTTGAGCATTTCGATATAAGCATCGTCGTCCCTGTCCAGCTCCTTGATCCTTTTGACCGTATCCTCAAAGGCGTCCCTTGACGGGCAGTATATGAAGGCTTCCCTGTTGAATACGTTAAAGACCTCTTCGCTGCCGTAATATACGGGGATCGTATCCGCAAAGAAAGCGTCCGTTATCTTCTCCGTTACAAAGCCGCCGTGCTTGGTGCTTTCAAAGCAGAGCGTAAACTTGCATTTTCTTTGAAAATCGGGTTTCGAGCTGTCCCTCCAGTTGACCGTCATGCCGTCGGGCATATTGTTCAAATAGCTTCCCGGCGACTCCACCCGCTTATACTGCGAAAGCCTTTTATAAAAATCGCCGCGAACGCCGTTCTCAGACTCATGCCCGGCGATGAAGTTGGCAAAATATGGCTTGTCCTTAAGGATATCCGCGGTGAACTCACGCTTGCGCTCCACAAGGCTTATGAACCGCCCGCGAAAATCAATACAGCCGGGATGGTAGAAGCACCTGTCCAGCAGGCTGATGGGGTATCTGCAAATGGCATAATCCACAAGATTGAGGTCCGGAATGTAGTTTTCGCTGCTGTCCATTATGCGAACCTGCGGATACTTGCAGTATTCGTAAAAAGGCGCAAAGCAGCTGCAGATAATGTAGTCCGGCTCCTCCGAAAGCTCAACGTTATAAAACCTCGAAAGATCTATATGTATCCTTGTCTTCTCCAGCACGACGCCGCCCCAGAAGCCGACGAACTTGACCTTTATCGTTCTTTTTTCCATGATACCGCCTCTATCGCGTTCATACGAACATGACCGTAGTAGTTCGATTGCCACCTGAGCTTGCTGTTATCGGGCTCCAGCATTTCAAACGCTATGTTGCAGGTGGGATGATCGTAGCTTAAATGCCTGCCCGTTCCGTCATCGGAGAATATGTCGGGTATAAAGTAGTATACGCCCGGCGCAAGATTGGAGGCGTCGAACGCGAATTCGCACACGTAATGCCCGCCCTTTTGAGCGTCGCAGAAGGGCTTCTCCGTCTGCGTCATGCCGACGGTATAGCCGTCAACGGACTTAACGGTATAATAGAGCTTAAGCCCTTCAAGCTCCTCCATGGCGTCAAAGCCTATGCGGAACCTGAGCTTCTCGTCAGGAGTAAACTGCGCGCTGTCCTTATCAATGAAGGTAAAATCCGTCATGCGCAGCTTTGTGCCGTGGAACTCAGACGGCCTGTCCGCCTCCGCAAGCTCGTAATGGGTCTCGTGCTCTCCGCCGTTTATGCCAAGGTATATCGAGATGGCCTCCTCCACGTCGCCGTCGAACACGAGACGGCCGTGATCCAGCACCACGCACCTTGTGCAGAGCTGGCGGATGGTGTTCATATTATGGCTGACGTACAGTATCGTCCTGCCTTCGGTTTTTGAAATCTGGCTCATTTTGTCTATACATTTTCGCTGGAACGCCATATCGCCTACGGCGAGGACCTCGTCCATTATCATTATCTCGGAGTCAAGATGCGCGGCGACTGAGAACGCGAGCTTGACATACATGCCTGAGGAATAGCGCTTGACCGGGGTGTCGATGAACTGGCGGCACTCTGAGAACTCGATTATGTCTTCGATCTTGCTGTCGATCTCAGCTTTGGACATGCCGAGTATTGCGCCGTTCATGTATATATTCTCACGACCGCTGAGCTCGGGATGGAAGCCGGTGCCGACCTCCAGCATGGAGGCAATTCGACCGTTCATCTCAATACTTCCCGATGAAGGAGCGGTGATGCGGCTGATCAGCTTCAAAAGAGTCGACTTGCCGGCGCCGTTATGACCTATAATGCCAATACGCTCCCCTTGGTTTACCGCAAAGGAGACGTCATCGAGCGCAAGGAACTCATCGCCTATATTGCCTTTTGCCTTGCTGCCTATTGTGGCAGTCGGATCCTCATGCCCTCTTAGTCTGGCCAGTTTCCTTTGCAGCTCATCACGAAGCGTAGTACCGCCTAT
>CALEPU010000042.1 GCA_937913075.1 uncultured Clostridia bacterium | reverse complement strand
TCTCGTCCTTGGGAGGCTCGGGCGGGTTGCCGCCCATTGGCGGTCTGCCCATAGGGGGTCTGCCGCCCTGCGGAGGCGTCATGGGGTTGCCGTTCTCGTCCTTGGGAGGCTCGGGCGGGTTGCCGCCCATTGGCGGTCTGCCCATAGGAGGTCTGCCGTCCTGCGGAGGCGTCATGGGGTTGCCGTTCTCGTCCTTGGGAGGCTCGGGAAAATTCTGCCCCTCCTCGTTTACGGGCAGGCTCTCCTCTTTTGCCGCTTCCTCGATCTCCTTCAAAAGTTCTTTTTTGCTCATATTGCCTATCTCCTTTCATATTGCAGTGGGGCGTAAACCTCGCGCTCCGCAGCCGTTCAGCGCAGTCTCGCGCTCCGCCCGTGGGAGCGGCGGCATCTGCCTTTGTTGAGTGCAGTATATCATAGATTATATTCGATTTGGTGGGGCTTCACCGGAATTACAAGAGCTTTTCAAATGTTGAACATAGGTTCGCCGCAGCTTGGACACAATTTAAAAGCGCACGGGTTTTCCCGTGCGCAAGGAGCTTTTGCTCAGCTTTATTTTATCATGGTTCCCTCGGGCACCGTATCGTCCACGAAGACGACCTTGCAGCCGCAGGCGTTGTTCGTGCCTGCCAGCAGCATGCCGTTGGACTCCACTCCCGCGATCCTTGCGGGGGCAAGGTTTGCGACTACGATGAGCTTTTTGCCTATAAGCTCCTCCGGCATGTAATATGCCTTTATTGAGGAAACGATAACGCGCTCACCCTCGCCGTCAAACAGCGTTATCTTGTAGCAGGAATGGGACTTTCTGATCTCCTGACACTTCAATACCTTGGCGACCCTAAGGTCGAGCTTCGCAAAATCGTCTATCGTGACCTGCGGCTTGACGGGCACGAAGGAATCCGGCTCGCCGAAGACCGTCTTCTTTTCGGGAACAGCATTCTTCCTGGCTTCCTCCTCGGCGGCAGCGCGCTCTATGGCTTCCTCCTCCTCAGTCTTGGGATGGGAGAAATCGAGAAGCTTCAGATAGCTCTCCTTCTCGACCGCATAGAGGAAGAGGTAAAGCCTCGGTCCGCGCTCCTTATCAAGCAGCAGACGGTACACGTTCTTGAAGAAAGTGCCCTGCGCCGCCTTTAATTGCTTTTCATCGGTCTCGCCCAAGGTCTCCTTGGGGATGGCGTAGAGTATGGTCTGCAAGCCGTCAAGGTCATAGCCGCCCTCGTTCAGCACCTTATAAAGCCTTGCGATCTCGTCCTTCTCGTGCTCTCCGAGAGTATTATAAACCTCGAAATTCCTCGTGCTGCGAAGCCTGTAAACGCTCTCGGGCGAGCAGTTTTCCAGCCAGAACTTCGCCTTGGGCAGCCTCTCGCGGAAATCCTCCGCCTTGTACGGAGTGCCGACCTTTTCAAACACCCTTTCGAGCATGGGCACGTTGAAATCGACTATTGAGCCGAACTGAACCAGGAGACTCATGGGCACGGTCTCGGGGCGCCTGCCCTCGATAAGGCAGCAGTCGAAAACGGTGCTCATATACTCGTCGGACTTGCCGTCGACATAGTCCTTGTACTGCTTGTCAAACTCAAAATACTGGCGCAGTATGCCGTCGTCGAAGCAGAAGTCGAACGCCTTGCTCATCTCCGTCTTGGCATAGAGCCAGAGTATTATCTCGGGCTCGTAAATTTCAAGCAGGGAATTCGGCGTGAGGTTGAGACCCGAGGAAGAGCTCATCTTGCCCGTGGTACCCTTGATGCCGATGAATTCATAACCGGAGAATATAGGCGCCTCATAATCGAATATCGCCTTGGATATAACGCGGCTCGTCTGATAGCTGCCCGTGGGCGCGGCGTGATCCTTGCCGCCCGGCTCAAAATCGACGCCCTCATACGCCCAGCGCATTGCCCAATCGACCTTCCACGCAAGCTTGCAGTGATGATCGGTAAGAAAGTTTATCTCGCCCTCGTGACCGCAGGCGCAGGTATAATGCGCGTGCGTGCAGTCCTCCGAGATATCATGCACCTTGGTGGTGTCGCGGCCGCACTTTGGGCAGTAAACGGCAACGGGGCAGTAAGCCTCGCGCTCGCCCTCCTGCGCGTCCTGCGTGCGGAAGGAGTCCAGAATGTCGAATATCTCACCGCGCTTCTTCAAGGCGGTGATTATGTAGCCTGTGTACTTGCCGCTCTCGTACATTTCGGACTGATGGCGGTAATCCATATGGATGCCGAACCGCTCCATAGCGGGCTCGAACTCGCGTTCAAAATGCTCCGCATAGGTGGCATGCCCGTCGTTAAAGGGATCGGGCACGGCGGTATAGGGGCAGCCGATGTACTTTTCCATATCGTCGTTGACCTTGGCGACGTTTGCGGGCACCTTGCGCAGACGGTCATACTCATCCCACGAGAACAAAAGCTTTGCCTTTTTGCCGAGAGCGCGCAGCGCCTTGACTACGACGTAGCTTGAAGCCACGTCGCGGAAATTGCCTATATGTACGCTGCCGGAGGGGCTTATGCCCGCTGCGCAAACGTACTCCTCCTTGTCTGGGCGGCGCTCTATTATCTGCTTTGCTATCTCATAAGACCAATGCATTTTTCAGTCCTCCGTTCGGGAATTAACTAAGTAAGCGCTGATTAAATCAGATTTTTGTCATGCAGCGGGGCAATACCTGACAGTAGCGCGAAGCGTTTGATCGGGGCAACGGTGTTGCGCCGATAGCGGAGCGCCGAGGCGCACAGCGGATGCGGCGCCGAGGAGTTCTTATTGTCAGATAAACCGTTCGTCCATTGCAAAAACACACCTGCCTGACAAAAGAACCGTCCCTCTGTCAGATCGACGCCTCGTTGCAAAAACGATTTAATCAGCGCTGAGCTAACGCTTTATTTTATCATACTGCAACACTCGTTGCAACAAATATAAATTTCATATATTTTCCCTGCTTGTACCGGCGTCAATGATAGGTTGCACTCAAGGTAAGTTGTATAATTAAGTGTCCAAGAAGAAAAAAGAATAGCTCCATAGCGAAA